>UROD01000001.1 GCA_900549365.1 uncultured Rickettsiales bacterium
CGCAAACTTTTACCGCTGGTTCTCATCTCAGCACATCATTTTCACCACTAAAATACCCGCCAAATGGCGGGTTTTTTAGTGGTGGGAGTGGCTGATTCCCTCGCCCACGCTGGTGGCGTGGGACTGCGGGGCATTCGTATGTTGTGTGCCACGCGCACCGCGTTACACAACAACTCATAGTCGAACCAGCAATCAAATGATTGCGTGACTCAAATCCAATACCACATTTCACCAAAATAAAAACACCCGATGCACGGGTGTTTTTATTTTGGTGGGAGTGGCTGGATTCGAACCAGCTCAGGCTTAAGCCAACAGATTTACAGTCTGCCCCGGCTCTCCAACTCCGGCGCACGCCCAATCTCTTGGTGCGGGCAGCGGGAAACCGAACGTACAAGAACACAATGAGTTGCGTTATTAGCAACGAATTGATGTTCGCATAGTGAGGTTACCCAACTTACCGACGCATCGTTATCTCTTGGTGCGGGCAGCGGGAATCGAACCCGCATTTCAAGCTTGGAAGGCTTGCATACTAGCCTTTGTACTATGCCCGCAACAAATTAAAGCGTGCCTATTATAATTCATATTTCGAAAAACGCAAGCGTTTATTCTGGCGCGCCATTTGGCGGTGTAATGTCAGATACCCCCGTTTCATACACCGTTTGAAACACCGGTGCGCCCGCCGTACCATTGGGGTGCGGCAACGCGTGTGCACGATACATATTTAACAAGAAAAAGTACCAACTGTTTGGGTTATTCTTTGCAACCGTGCTGCGTCGATGAATTTTGTATATAAAACACGTCCGTGCGAAATACCGCCATGCATCCATATCGGCGGTGCGCCCCAAGAAGTACGAGAAATATTTTACATTACTGTTCAGATACGGAATTTGGCCCAACCAAATACGATTACACCACGGGTGATACGTAAACAACACCGTCACAAACAAATGAAAGAAAAAGTAATCAATTGCCCTGCGCTCGTGCCGCCAATACTCTTCCAGAAACACACGTATGCAACGTATAAAAAAATTATTCGGTGCGGCATGAATAAAGAAATTAGACACGTCTTTCTTGTTCGGATTTTGCAACATGAAAAACGTCTGTTTCATAATAAAGTCCGGTATTTTATCCATCATCAGACACGACGCATCAATCCATGTGCCACCATACATATCCAGCAATGCCACACGCACATAATCTGAAAAATGTGCAGGCGTAATAATCCCGCGCCGATATTTATCCATAATGTGTGCCGGAATATCCAAATACTGTGATAAATTTTCATCAGTAATAATTACCGTTTGCGGGTAAAAGCAAAATATAGAATCCAGCCCCATTTGAATAATTTCTGGGCGTTTATCTTGCAACCACATCGTCCATACGCGGTTGGCCGGCGAAACATCCAATTTGCATTTTGGGGTTTGGTGTGGCTGCATGCCCTGCACTATTTTTGTCACATACAAATATCGACGCAGGTAATCTTTGATTGCTGATTTTTTCCCACAAAAGATTCTGAACCCCAAAAAGCGCACAAAACGATAACTGTTTTCAAATATTCTGAACATATTTACCAACCAATATATAAACGCCCACGTGGCGGCGGGCGTTATTTGTTTACTCAGCGTTCGACGATTACACCTGTGTTTTCACCACGTTCTGATTTTACTGATATAGGCGGGAAACAATCACCCCCACTCTTTGGGCAACATGCAAATGAACCACCTAAATCTTTGAACTGTTCGTCGCCACAACAACCGTATTTATTGGGCTTTGTGCCATCACCACACAACCCCTTGGCAATATTGCTTTTTATTTCAGCAGCAATTTCTTCGGCTGTTTTTTCAGGTGCGGCTGGTTTTTCTTCTTTTAATACAACCATTGGTACAAAGCAGATATCACCATCATTCTGGCAACAATATTGCACACCATCAACCGTTGAAAACGTTTCATTTGGACAGCAACCATATTCGTCCGGCGCATCACACGCAGGCGCGGTTATTTGTTCGGGCGCACTGTTTGTGGTCGTGGTGGACGCATCCGACGCGTTTTTCACGCGCGCATTGGCGATTGTGCGACTGCCCCGTGCCGCGCCCGCACGACGCATACATGTATTACGATATTTTGTGCGCAGTTCAGACAACTTTGTTGCGTCTGCATCAGACATATTTTCATTTGCAGACATTTCTGTAATCTGGGCCTGCATATCAATGCACGATGTGCGTTCTGTGATATTTGTGTTTGTGCCATCGGCAAACGCCGGCATACATAACACAGCAGCAAATATTGTGGTCAGTATTGTTTTCATATGAATCAGTCCTCCAATATTTTTTCCAGTTTCAAGATAAAATCAATTGCGGGTTCTGACGCCTGTTGCAACTTGTCAATCACCTGTTGCGCAGCGGCCTGCATCTTGGCCTTTTTATATGTATCAACAACATCTTCGATTTGGTCATCAGACATATATTCAATTGGAATCAACGCAACCGCAATCTGTGTTTCGCGTACGGCCAACGCGCGATATTTATCGCTGTGTTCTGCACAACCATTGTCCGCCAACCGGTTATATGTTTCGGCATTATACAGATGTTTTTCATACCCTTGGGAATCTTCGGGTGTTAGTTGTTGTTCCAGCAACTGTTCAATACGTGTGCACGTTGCAATCGGTGCTGAATTTTCAACAACCGTCATGTCTTGGGCGGCGGGACATTCAGTTGCCTGTTGCGCCCTGTCCGGCGTGGCCATTATTCCACCCAGAATATATCCACACGCAAACAGACCCGCCAACGCAATCACACCCCACACCTTGCGCGATGTTGGCACGACGCACACAGATGCGGTTGTTTTTTTCGATTGTACTTTTTTCGCCTGTGTTTTTTTCATTTGGTTCTCTCCCTCTGGTCTCTGTTTTTTAATTGTTAAATTTTTATTTTACAATTCCATCTTGGATTGTGATTTTTCTGTCTGCGCGCGACGCCAAATTCATATCATGCGTCACAAACAGCATTGCCATTTTATTTTTGCGCACCAAATCCAATAACAAATCAAATACTGCGGTCGCGTGCGCGGGATCCAAACTGCCTGTGGGCTCGTCCGCCAACAGAATTTCTGGATTATTTGCCAATGCGCGTGCCACCGCTGTACGCTGTTGTTCGCCCCCAGACATTTCCCCTGGCAAATGCGATGCGCGATGTGCAACATTCGCCACCCGCATCAGTTTCATTGCGCGCAGATTTGCAGAATTTTCATCCACGCCATTCGCCAGCATTGGCAACATAACATTTTCCAATGCGGTAAAATCAGACAGCAAATTATGCCGCTGATATACAAATCCAATTTTCTGGCGACGCGCAATCGTGCGCGCTTCTTCGTCCATGCGCGATGTGGCAACGCCGTCTAATAAAATGCTGCCACCCGTCGGTTTGTCCAGCAAGCCAACGCATTGCAACAATGTGGATTTACCACTGCCCGATTGACCGACCAACGCGATAATTTCACCACGATGCAAATCAAAACCACCGCCACGCAAAATATGTAATGGCTGGCCACCCTCTACAAATGTCTTTTTAATATCGCGCACCGACAGGACAACATCTGATTTGCGTACACGTGATAAAGAACTTAAAATATTTGTCATCAGATTTTTCCTCATCTATTCATTTCGCAACACATCAACAGGGTCTGTGGACGCTGCCTTCCATGCGGGATACAACGTTGCCAAAAATGCCAACGCAATCGCCAGTGCCGCAATTCCAACAACGGTTGACGGTACCAGTTTTGATGGCAATTCCGACAAATAATATAATTCCGATGGGAACAAATCACGTCCCGTTACCCATTGAAAGAATTGACGGATTGGTTCAATATAAATTGCAACAACAACACCCAACACCGTGCCACAGAACGCACCAATCACCCCAATACTGGTTCCCGACAGAATAAATATTTTCATCATAGATTTACGCGACACCCCAAACGTGCGCAGTACCGCAATGTCTTTGTTTTTATCTTTGACCAACATTACCAACGACGACACAATGTTAAACGCCGCCACAATCACAATCAGCATCAAAATCAAAAACATTACATTTGATTCAACCTGTAATGCACCAACAAACCCACGATTTAATTCACGCCAATCGCGCACAACAAAACCATCTGGCAACAAACGCGCCAACGCATCACGCACAGCGGTGGTATCTTCGGGATTACGCAAGAACAAGTCAATATGCGTTACCGCATTTCCAATATTCAAATATTTCTGTGCCGTTTCCAGTGGCATAAATATATACCCAGAATCATATTCATACATTCCCATAAAGAATGACGACATCACCGGATATGCCATGATACGTGGCATTGTACCAAATGGTGTTGGCGTTGCACCCGATGCCGATACCAATGATACTTTGTCACCCATACTTATACGCAAACTGCGCGCCAGTGACGCGCCCGCCACCAATTCACCATCACGAATTTCTGATAATTTTTTACCATATATTTTTGTGCCAGTTTCGGTTTTTGCCGCCAAATCCGTCATACGAATCCCGCGCACCATTGCGCCCGTATTGTTACCACCGGCGGTTGCCATAACCTGCCCTTCTGCGATTGGGACAATACCGGTTGCGTGTGCGGCGACAACCTTGTTCTGTTTCATTTTATCAATCAGGTAATCATAATCTGTAATCGCGCCATCTTGGTGATAAACAACGACATGACCATTCATACCAACAATACGCGACAACAGTGTTTCGTGAAATCCGCCCATCACCGACATAACAACAATCAGTGTTGCGACGCCCAACGTAATACCAATCAGCGACACCCACGATATCACAGAACCAAACCCGCGCTTTTTTGCGCCCAAATATCTGAATGCGATTTTTCTTTCCAGTTTTGAAAACAACATACTTTCAACCTTATTCACTTAGAAATGCACGCAACGCATCACCCACCAGTGGTGTCATTTCACCAGATGGAATTTGTGCGGCATCGACAATAGAAATAATACGTGGCGACATAAACACCACCAATTCTGCAAACGGTGAAATCAACGTTTCGGGCGTCGTTACAAACGAATGTGTTGGAATACCAATTATCACATAGTTGTCACCAACACTGGACGGAATATTAAATGATGTCAGTTCGCCATTGCTGGTACGCAAAACAATTTTTGCATCAATTTTATTGCGACCACCAAAATCGCCATATTTTCCTGTTGCCCCAACAATCAGGTCTGTTTCCAAGCGTTCTTCTTTGCTGCATTGGCCAATATCAAATCGCGATTGCCAACCATTTGGAATCACAAATTGCCCACGCGAAATCAGAACAACATTTGCCTGTTGTGATAAAAATTCTTGCAGTGTTTTGGTATTTACCTCTGGACTGACGACCAGCGCACGTCCAACAACCCCTGGGATTGACATCTTGATATTATTTTCACCAAACGCTGGCAACATATTCATCCAAACAATCGGATTGTCCGTACGTGGATACACACGATATACATCAATATCCCATGCCAACATATATTTTTTGGACGCAATATCAGCGATGATTCTGGAAACCTCGCGCTCGGTCTGATAATTTCCTTCGAACACTAATGTTTTATCATTCCAATCCACCAACAGATTACGCACATCTGCGCCACGCATTGCATCAATCAACGCCATAATAATAGATTGATTGTGTGGCATTTTAACCAACCACTTTGCACGATGCATCAAATGAATTTCGCCCGCGTCTGCATCATACGAATAATACGCGCGCCCCATTTTCGCCATCAATTCAACCGCATCCGCCAGCGTTCCCGCAGAAATAGTCCCAGATATTTTTTCATACATTTCTTCATCGGCAACAACCGCAATATCTGACCCGTCTAACAGTTTTTCCAACGCACGTTTAACGGTCAAATCGCGAAACTCGTAATCCGACACCGCCAGTTCCGGCAACGCATCACCCGTATTCAGACGTATCATTTCAATTTTTTCTTCGGGAACAATTGATACAACTGTTTGGTTGTCCCAGTTAACCTCGCACCGTTTGGGTAAATCCAGCGAAAAACGTCGCGCAGTATCAGTTGTCAACGCCGCCTTTTTTGGGAAAATAGGCACAGAATTTTCATCAATGACCAAATTATCAACAACCGTAACCGTATCATACTGCGGTTCATCATCAGCGTTTTGGACACACGCCGCCAACGCCACGCATACGCACAACGCCCCCAGCATTTTGCCCAACCAATTATCGATTATTTTCATTCCGCCTTTCTCCTTTGCTACACTGCACAATATCAGATATTCATCAATCTTTCAAATTCTGCCAGTGTCATTTCATAAATCGGTTTCTGTGTCGGTGTTGTCAAATCCTTGACCCGTTCATAATTTTCATTGAATCGATTTATCACCGAAATAATTTCCGGCGTCAATTCCTGTTTTTTGTCCGCCATCAGCCGACGGCCATATTCTGCAACAAATTCCAACGTGTCTGCCGCAAAGAACCGTCCCACATAGTTTTCAATTGCAATACCGCCCTTTTCCACACAGATGGCCGACATCATCATTGTCATCTGGTTATAAAAATTTGCCAGTTTAATAAAATTTGCAACTGTTATTGCCATGTTATTCTCTTGCTCCATTTTTCCCTATTATAAAAACTATTGCCCCATCAACGCAAATAAATTATAATACATTGCATGAGATTTATATACCTGATTTTAATAGCAACTGTCGCAGCATGCGCATCGCCAAATCGTGGCAATATTGACAACGCAACTGTTTTGAATTGGGAAAATGAATCCGTCACGATGGAACAATTCGTCCGCGATCACAAGGCGTGTCTGGGCGTGACCAAGCCATCGTATATGCCACGCAGCCGTATTTCCAAATTATTGGCCCCAAATCAGAGTGGCCAAATGCCCGACTGGGACGGACTGTGGGTAACATTCCAATCCAATGAATACAAGGACACCAGCCAACGTTCGCTGTTGTCTGTGCCACGCAACACAACATCTAAAACCGTCGGTGCATATCGCAAATGTATGTTTAGACGCGGTTATTTATTGCGCGCCAGTTAATTTTTATTTTTAAGTCCCGCGCTTTCAAAACCCGCCTTTTTGTGATATAATTGCCGATATGAAACGGACAATTTGGTTTTGGGTTTATTTTATTGTTGCCATTGTTTTGGCGACCTACTTTTCTGTGCGTGTGATTATGACTGGTATGGGCCACGGCGACTTGTCGCGCGTGCGCAGTATTTCTATATCGGCCGACATCGCTGACAAGGATATGTCCGCATTGGCGGCGGCGGCGGCCGTTGCACCTGGGACATCAGCATTGACGGTCAATTTGAACCAGTTAAATCATCGTATTGGCGCGGTTGCAGGTGTACGTTCGTCTGCGGTGCGGCGTTTGCCAAATGGTAATTTGGTTGTGCGCGTAAAATTATACCGCGCGGTTGCGCTGTGGACTGATGGTATGAATTATTTCCCATTGTCCGCCGACGGCACAATTGTCAACCAACCCAGCGCAGATCGCAAACCTGGCACGGTTTTATTTCGTGGTACATTACCAAACGACATCAGCGAAATTACAACCGTCGCACATAACCTGATTGGTGATTTGAATTATATGGAATGGATTGAAAATCGCCGCTGGGATTTGGTTACAACTGGTGGCATCACGGTAATGTTACCCGAAAAATCACCAGATGCCGCGATTGCACAACTGATTGTTTTGAACAAAAACCATCATATTTTTGATAGAAATATCAGCGTGATAGATATGCGTGACGACGCACGAATATTGGTAAAATAAGAAATTATGAACCTGTTTGATTCGGCTTTTTTATGTCTGGATGTTGGCACGTCGGGTGTACGTGGTATGGGACATCGCGTGCGTGGTGGTCGCTTGGACAAATCCGCAATATTCAGCGTGGACAGTTTTGACACAGTTTTTGCAATAAATTCTGTTATTGCAGAATTGGAACGTATGGTCGGCGCACGATTTGACAGCGCATATGTCACTGGTAATTTTGGCGCGTCTGGTTTTGATATGTCCGCAAAAAGCACAAAATGGAACGGCGAACACAAAATCACTGCATCAGATGTTCGCGCACAGATTGAACAAATTTGTATTCCTGATGGTTATTTTCCAATGCATATTATACCGCTGCGATACGATACACCAACGGCGCGCAATATGGTATCACCCGTTGGTTACACTGATCGCCAGTTAATATCAGCATTCGGCACAATTATGTATCAACGTGACGCATTTGAACGCGTGTCTGCGAAACTGCGCCATGCACATATCTTGGCAAATGGTTTCTATGACCCACAATGGTTGCTGAACGCCACCCTGCGCCAGAAAAAACAGACCGTTATGTTTATTGATTTGGGCGCAGAATTTACATCTGCATCTATCTGGACGGATCGTGGGCCGGTATGGCATACCAAGATTCCATTGGGTGGTACACCAATATCATATGACATATCAGAAAAACTGCATATCGGATTTGATGATGCCGAACGCATCAAACGTGCGGTCGCATGTTTATATCCAAAAGAAATGGACCGGTTCACCCCCGCCGATACAGCATATGAATTTTCACGTGGCGATATAAATGATATATTTTTACCGCATATGGTTGAAATCGTGGAACAAATCGCAACGGCATCAAATGGCGCAATTGCAAAATATCACCCAACTAAAATCATTCTGACTGGCGGCGGCGCAATGACCGACGGCGCAACAGAATTTATTGAAAACGCATTTTCTATACCAACCGAAAACATCGGTGCCGATGCATCGGTACGCGCTCTGTCCGCATTTATCTGGAATGCAGAGGCCGCACATCGTGGCGCATATTTGGCACGACACGACCGATGGGCACGACGCTGGGCGCGCATTACAAAAATATTTCATCGCCCACAAAAACGCCGCACACAATTTATTCCAATTATGCCCAGCACCCTGTGCTTTAATATGCGCAAGCAATCAACGTATTCAATGTTTCGTGCTGGCGGTATATCGATGATACATGTCGATATTATGGACGGATTTTACGTTGATCGTGTTGCCGGCGGAATACCAGAGTTAAAACTAATTCGCGCCCATACCGACGCACACCTGCACGTGCACCTGATGACCGAGAGTCCATCTGTCTGGGCGGCGGACGCTGTTGCAGCTGGTGCAAATACTGTAATTATGTCAACAAACACATCTGGCCTGCGTGCGGCGGTACGTGGTGTACGCGCCGCCGGCGTACGTGCGGGCGTTGCAATAAACCCAGAAACATCGGTCGACATCTTGAAACCAATCTTGCGCGATTTGGACGAAGTTATGATTATGACTGTGCGCCCTGGGGCGGCGGGGCAAGAGTTCCAAGCCGATTGTCTGAAAAAAATTGAAATCTTGGCGGCAACGCGTCGCCGCTATGGCCTGAAATTCAAAATATCTGTTGATGGTGGTATAAATGACCAGACGGCGCAAATGTGCTGGGCCGCTGGCGCAGATTTGTTGGTCAGTGGCTCATATCTGGCACGCAGTCCTGATTTCCCATTGGCGGTTCAAAGTTTACTGAAAAAACAAATATAAAAAACGGGGCATACGCCCCGTTTTTTGAACACTGCGTTTTTCTGCAAATCTGTTCAGACCTGCATAGGGATGTGGTTCGGGACCTTGCGACACAAGGCCCATATACACGATGTGTTCACATGCACTTGCAACTGCATAAATATTATTACGCATTGCGTGCGCCCGTGCCACAGGTTGGTTTTCCTAGACCTATTTTACAACCAATTTGCGTCCCGCACCGTTTTCATTTAAATATATGTGTATTGTATCCGCCGGCAAAATGTCTGCTGCAATATCAGGCCATTCAATCAATGTAATATCATTTGCAATCGCATACGGCAAACCAATTTCCACCAATTCCGACGCATCATTTATACGATACAGGTCAAAATGCGATATACCATCATAGTTCTGAACAATGGTAAATGTCGGACTGGGGACAACAGTATCCGCCCCACGCAAGGTCTGAATTATGGTACGCGCAATCTCGCTCTTGCCCATTCCTAAATCACCATGCAATGCCACACATACCGGCGCACGCAAGGTTTTCGCAAATTCCCGCGCCCATTCGCGCGTTTGTTCAACACTGTTCAATAAATATTCTTTCATCGCTGATTTTCACCCCCTATTACTTGAACCATGGGCGTATATTCTGGCAATTTATATACATCAGTTTTTCCTGCCAGATAATCCAACATTTGACACGCACCTGCGGGCGTTCTGTATGGACTGCGCACACGATACATCACACCTTTCACACGAACAATATAATCTGCGGCATACCAATCACGCCACAATTGCGAAATATATAATCCGTTTATTTGAATTACTTCCTTGCGATTTATTTTGTCTGTTGTTTTTATCATTTTTTACTCCACTAATAACAAATCGTCTTCCAGTTTATGGATTGCATCACGCAATTCAGCGGCCGTTTCAAATTCCAGATTTTCTGCCGCAGTGCGCATCTTTTTAGTTAAATCTTTTATCTGCTTGCGAATACTGTCCGCATCCATAACGCCACCCGATTTATCATACACAAAACGACGGGCTTTATCTGTCTTGTCTGTTTTTTCACCAACCTCTGCAAATACTGCCTTGGACACAGTTGTTGGCGTAATGCCATGCGCCGCATTATACGCCATTTGCTTTTCCCGACGTCGCGCCGTTTCGGTCAATGCCGCATTCATAGAATCTGTCATAACATCGGCATACAGAATCACACGCCCATTTGCATTACGCGCCGCACGACCAATTGTCTGAATCAGCGAACGCGTCGACCGCAAGAATCCTTCTTTGTCCGCGTCCATAATTGCAACCAATTCGCATTCTGGCACGTCCAACCCTTCGCGCAACAAATTGATACCAACCAAGACATCATATTTGCCCAAACGCAAATCACGCAACAGTTCTATACGTTCCAACGTTTCAATATCACTGTGCAGGTATTTTGCCCGAACGCCGTTTTCATTCAGATAATCAGTCAACTGCTCTGCCATCTTTTTGGTCAGTGTTGTAACCAACACGCGTCCAGACGTTTTCTTGATTTGTGCCAATAAATCGTCCACCTGATTTTCTGTTGGACGCACATCGCATTCTGGATCCAGCAATCCTGTTGGGCGAATAACCTGTTCGGCGACGATACCACCCGCCTGTGTCATTTCCCATTCTGCGGGCGTGGCCGATACAAATATTGTTTGCGGGCGCAATGCGTCCCATTCATCAAATGTCAATGGTCTGTTATCAATACATGCCGGCAGACGGAATCCATACTGCGACAGCGTTTCCTTGCGCGCACGGTCGCCCCGCGACATCGCCGAAATTTGTGGCACAGTAACATGACTCTCGTCAATAAATAAAATCGCGTCGCGTGGCAAATATTCAAACAACGTTGGTGGTGGCATACCCGCCGCACGCCCCGACAGATACCGCGAATAGTTTTCAATCCCGCGACACGTACCCGTTGATTCCATCATTTCAATATCAAAATTCACGCGTTCGCGCAGACGCTGTTCCTCTATGTACTTCATATTTTCATGAAAGTATTTCAGGCGTTCTTCTAAATCAGTTCTGATTTGTCCGATTGCCTGTAAAACACTGGGCATTGGGGTTGCATAGTGCGTATTTGGATAGATTGCAATTCTGTCCAGTTTTTGTAATTTTGCCCCTGTCAAGGTATCAAATTCCCAAATTTCTTCGATTTCATCACCCCAGAATGACAGTTTCCACGCCCTGTCCTGTGAATGCGATGGGAATATGTCCAGCGTATCACCCCGCACGCGGAAATCACCACGTTCAAACGCCATATCATTACGTTTGTACTGAATATCAACCAACGCATGCATTACATCGTTTTGGCCAATTTTGTCGCCCGCATGCAGAACCAATTTCATACCAGAATATTGTTCTGGCGACCCCATACCATAAATAGACGACACAGATGACACAACAATAACATCGCGTTCTTCTAACATTGCGCGGGTTGCACTGTGCCGCATACGGTCCAACTGTTCGTTGATGGACGCGTCCTTGTCAATATATGTATCGGTGGTGGGCATATATGCCTCTGGCTGGTAATAATCATAGTACGACACAAAATATTCAACATGATTGTGTGGAAAAAATGATTTCATTTCCGTGTACAACTGGGCCGCCAAGATTTTATTCGGTGCCATAATCAACGCCGGACGCGACAGTTCTGCAATCACATTTGCCATTGTGAATGTTTTCCCAGACCCAGTTACCCCCAATAAAACCTGACTGCGCCGACCATCGCGAACACCCGCCACCAAATCAGAAATTGCGGTCGGTTGGTCACCCATTGGGGCGTAATTACTTTCCAGTGAAAATATGCTTTTTTTGTTCACACCATTATTGTAATTCATTATAATCAAATTACAAGGACAGAAGAGAATGGCATTAAAACCCAGATATAAACGCAGAATAATTTGGTCTGTGGTGACGATTGTTGCCGCTGTGATTGTGGCATTGGTCATAATTCCACCAATGATTACACTGGACGGTATGCGTGGAAAAATCGAACACGCGATTGAAACCCAGACCGGAATCACCGCACAAATCACAGGTAATGTGCATTTCAGTCTACTGGGGCGCGCCACAATCGTTGCGCACGATGTCGTTATTCCAAATGGTCACATTGATGCGGTAATGTTTTCCATACCATTGACGCATATTTTCAATCTGGCAGATGCGCCATTATCTAACCGCATAATTGTCGGTGGTGCAAAACTGGAAATCAGTTCTTTGGACGCCCCTGATTTTGTACATGCGGTTGATATATACGATTCCAATATTATTTTCAGTGGTAAAAACTATGAAATACAGCGTGCAAAATTTATCAATGGTAAACTAAACGGTACTGTCCGCACACGTGACCACAAATACGATATAGAATTTGAAAATGACGAATTTATAATCCGTAATTATAACAACAATCTGGAAATTACAGGGCAACTGTTTTCAGACGGAACGGCACGTGGTCATCTGGACATAGAAACTGCAAACGTAAACGAATGGTTTGAATTTAGCACACCGCGCATCAACAAAAAAATCAAACTGAGTATGGATTTTAATTGGGACGGTGGTTCTGGATTTGAATTTACGAATATTGAATCTGATAAATTCTCAGGCAGCATAAAATTATCGTCCGATGGTAATCGCGACATTCGCCTGCGTGCTACTGACCTGGATTATGATTTTTCATTCTTGATGAATCCATCACGCCTGTATACGCGCACTATATTTGATTTGGATTTATATGGAAAATTGAAAATGGGTAACCAAACATTCAATCATCTGCGTTTGAATGCAATCGGCACACACGATTTAATCCAGATATCAACAATCATCGCTGACGATGTTGCAATCACTGGTGGCACGATTGATGCAAATGGTGCGCATGATATATTGATAAATATGCCGGTTGATGGTGTGCAAACAATGTGCCTGTTTTCTGGCACGCCAGATAAATGGACGTGTAACAAGTTTGCATACGGTAATATCGCTGGCAATATCGCTGTTGACCAAGATTCATTTAACGCATTTATTTCCGCCGACGAAAATATGCCCGATGCTGATAAATTGATACGCGCGGTGCGCCGTCTGGGTACGCGTGGTGCATTGCATTTCAGATTCAAAAATATCGCCGGCACATTTGACATTGATGGGTCAAAGGTAAATTCATCATACACATTTGCACAAAATAAAAATCTGCGTTGGGCAATGCCGACGTTCAAATATCTGCCTGATTTTATGTTGGACGCGGCGGGCGATTTTACATGGAATGGCGCGATTATGAAATTCACACCATATAACCAGAAATGGAACATCACAGTTGCAAAAAATCAATTCTATTTATCAGGAAAAAATTTCAAAGAATTATTGCCTGACGTAAATCTGCAATCTGTAAATAATTTTGAATACACCATATCTGGAACATTTAACGACCGTAATATATCTAATCTGGAATTACGCATTGCAGACCATATATTTACCGGCACGGCCAGTGGTCGCAACATTACCCTGCGTACAGATACATTGAATATCGATGCGTTTGCAAACCAGTATTACATTGATAATTATGACGAATTGGAATTTTTGGGGCCATCGCCATTGACTGTGCCATTTACATTACCTGTAAATATTTCACTGTCTGCTGATACGGTAATTTATAATGGCACAGAATATAAAAACTTTGTCTATGCCCTGAAACCAAACACACAAATATTATCTATCACAGACCGCGCACGTGGCAACCTGTTGGCAACAATTTCACAAAACGATAACCAGTATGACATATCTGCCCAATTAAATCGTTTTGTGATTGATGGATACCTGTTGTCGGGTCGTATGCCAATAAACATTCGTGATTCTGTAATTACCGCCGACATCAATATGAAAACCCACGGCATAATTGCACACGACATATTCTATAATCTGACGGGTGACATTGATATGATTGTCGACGGGGGTTATTTGGTCGGATTAGGATTTGATGATTTTTATGCCGGCGCAAATCAAATCACATCATTCAATGCCGAATACGCATTGGCAGATGCATTGACCAGTGGCGAAACAAAAATCAAGAATATGCACATTGTCGGCAAATATGATAACAGCGGTTTTATCACGTCGCGCCCACTGACACTGCAAATGCGGCACATTGATGCATACGGCGAATTTGATGTAGATAGCGGCAACATGACAGTTGTTTTTAATATGGTACTGCGCGGTACATCACCCACGCCCGCACCATTACGCCTGACCATTGCGCCCGACGGAACGCGTAATTATTCCCTGACCGATATTATGACTAATTTTGACAGTGGATTTATGCGCAGTTTTGTAAAAACGCATTCGCAATTCTAGTGTAATTGTTCCGATATTGCGCGATGCGCAATGTCGGACGTAATTATATTTCCGTATTTATCAGACCACAGTTTTCCATTATCTGTTCTGATGCAATGATAACCACCAGCGACCAATTTAACATTGCGTGATGCGCGCATCAGTATTTTGTCGCGCCCAATTAAATCCGCATACGGCGTGGCAAACGGATGCAACAACCTGTCCAATAAACTGCGTACACGATTGCGTGGCGCATACAGTACCCCACCCCGCAATACCAAATGGCAAACATCATATTTGCCATAGTTTTGTTTCAGTACATGCGTCTGATATTCATTCAACCCCAATGTGTACGCTAACTTATCAATATCTGGTTTTACGCGTGGCATATTACGCCTCCCACTTTTTTTATTATCTGTATATGAATTATACCCGCACCACGTCCATATTTTCATAGGTTTGATTTCACATAAAAAAACAGTCCGCATAACGCGGACTGAATAAACATATAAAATTATGTTTAGTTTTTCTTGCGAACCTGAATATGGTCTTCGCGCAGTTGCTGTTCTGTAACTGGCGATGGTGACCCCATCATCAAATCCTGACCACGTTGGTTGGTTGGGAACAACACAACCTCGCGCAGGTTTGGTTCGCGGCGCATAATTTGCACCAAGCGGTCAATACCAAACGCGCAACCGCCGTGTGGTGGTGCACCGTATTGGAACGCAGTGTACATTCCGCCGAACTTTTCTTTAACTGTTTCTTCGTCGTATCCAGTAATGTCAAAACATTTAACCATAATTTCTGGGTTAAAGTTACGCAAACCACCACTGCAAATTTCAGCACCGTTTAACACCATATCAAATTGTGCCGCCTTGATAGACAGCGGGTCACGCGTATTCAATTCTTCTAATGTTGCCATCGGGAACGAGAATGGATTGTGCGTAAACGCGATACCCGTCGGTGATTCTGGGTCTGCTTCAAAGAATGGAAATTCTTCAATCCAGCACAGGCGGAAATCATTTTCGTCAATCAGGCCCAAATCTTCGCCCAATTTATTGCGCAGTTTGCCCGCCGCCTTGGCTGCGTTTTCCGCCGCATCACATACAAAGAACAACGATGCATTGTCGCCTGCAATTTCATGCAATTTTGCAATGCGTTCTGCGTCCAATTTCTTGGCAACTGGACCTTTGGCTTCGCCCGCAAAGACGATATAACCCAGTCCGCCCAATCCCAGTTCTTTGACCGCATATTCGCCCAGTTTATCGAACCAGCTGCGTGGTTTGTCGGCGGAATTTGGTGCTGGGATTGCACGAACAATCGCACCATTTTCAATCGCGTTTGCAAAGATACCAAAATCAGACCCGCGGAAAACGTCCGTCACATCTGAAATAATAATCGGGTTACGCAAATCTGGTTTATCAGAACCGTACTTTAACATCGCCTCGTCAAATGGAATGTGTGGAATGTCCGGACATACATTCGCATTTGGAACAAATTCACGAATGATTGCAGGAATCAGTTCATTACCCACCGCCTGAATATCCGGCAGGTCAACAAACGACATTTCCATATCCAACTGGTAAAATTCCAGCAAGCGGTCTGCACGCAAATCTTCGTCACGGAAACATGGCGCAATTTGGAAATAACGGTCAAATCCAGAAATCTGAATCAACTGTTTGAACTGCTGCGGTGCTTGTGGCAATGCATAGAACATACCATGATGATTACGTGATGGCACGATAAAGTCACGCGCGCCCTCTGGCGATGACACGGTCAAAATAGGTGTCTGAAATTCCGAGAATCCCATACCCCACATTTTATCACGCATAAATTTAATCATACGATTGCGGAACAAAATATTCTGGTGCAACGATTCACGACGCAAATCGATATAACGATATTTCAAACGTAAATCTTCGGAAACAGTGTCGTCGTCGCCAAACACTTGGAATGGCAAAACATTCGCATTGGTCAAAACGTCCCACTTTTCCGCCTTGATTTCAATCGCACCGGTTGGGATTTTATCATTGACCGCGGACGCGTCACGCGCAACAACCGTACCTGTAATTTGAATTACAGATTCCGGACGCACACGTTCCAATGCCTCGTCCCCACCGTCAAATACACACTGTGTAATTCCGTAATTATCGCGCAGGTCGATAAACAGCAATGACCCATGGTCACGCTTGCGATGAACCCAGCCCGACAGAACAACAGATTGCCCAACATTGGACGCATTCAGTTCGCCACAAGTATGGGTTCTGTACTTTGATTTTAATGATACCATTTTGGTCCCTTTTGCTTTGTCATGGACGCCAAAATTTCATCAGATAAGATTGAATTTGGCACCCGAATGATTTTTACAGGGGCGCGGAATCCGCGCGGTGCCACCCTGATTTATAACTTTGTCTGGGTTTTGATTATTCCGTGGTTGTCAGTCACATCAACACAATCGCGCCCATAAAATTCTGTCAACGGCGAAACACATCATGAACAAAAACAAACAAACGCAAAGTAGATGATGCATTTCTGGTGCCCTAAGCAAGAATCGGACTTGCGACTCGTCCTTACCAAGGACGTGTTTTACCACTAGACTATTAGGGCAACTTTACCATTGCCCCGCAATTATACGGTATTGCACCTAAAAATCAAGAACAAATACGTAAAATAAAAAACACCGGCAAACGCCGGTGTTTTCTTGTTATTCCAAACAACAATTTACCGCGTTTTTCACCCAGTTTTTCAGGCGCGACATTGTGCCTGTGCCGCCGGCGTACACCAGACCACAATACGTTGTATCCACCGCCGCTATGATTTGGTCGGTAATGATTTTTGATATAGGTCAAAAACGTTGTTGTACACCAAGTTCGACACCTATTTTATCGTACTCTCGCTGCCAGATATTAGAGTGTCGACGCGTATAACTAACAGTAAGCGTAGGAACAAAATCAAACACTGACAACTTATTATTTGATACAGATACCGCATATCTATTGGTAAAGCTACTTTCTGCAATATGTTCAAATTTGTTATTACTTATAACCCAACGCTGTTCATCATACCGTTGCCAATATACTGATGAAGATAAAAATATAGTAAAGCCGCCCAACAATTCTGTTCCAAAACCTACCCCCGCACTCGGTCGCCAATGCGAGTAAATATTATTTTTCGTCGTTTCTCTTGCTAATCCACAATTCAATGTTACATATTTTGATGCATTAAAAGAATATATAAAACCTGTATTTACATCATATGTATAACCATTAAAAATATTTTCAAACTCATCATAAATGTTCTCTAAAACGCGCAGTTCTACACGCCCCGATAGATTCCGTGCAAAATCATAACTTACATTCAATCTACCTCCGCCAGACCAATTATATACATTCCAACCATACCAACGTCTTCCTCCCAAGACAGACAACCAAACATCTCCCCGTTCCCATATATATCTAGGGCCCGTTCCCACAGATAAGTACAAATTATCAAAATCATGTTTGTTGTAAACGTCTGCATATACATGAGCATCCGTTTTCCAACGCCAATTATCCGTCAATATAAATTCATAATCCCCACCAACAATAGTATTCAGCCCAAGCGCACGCTGCGGTTCTGGCAATTTTCTGCACAATGTACCAAACATAGTTTTTATGCATTCCTCCCCACCAGCAGCCGTGTTTATATTACTATCTGGGGTCAAGCCCATATTAAAATACAAGTTCCAATTCTTATTTTGTCGTATAACATATCGCGCATTATTCATTATAGTTTTTACGTTATTAGGTAAATCTTTTCCCGCCATAGCCCTGCGCAATTGATAATCAGCACGATGCCATTGCTTTGTTTGCATATAACAAAGGGCCAGTTCAAACCGCACTCGGGCTAAATCTGGGTATTCATCCAAAATATGACGAAATATCAATATAGCTTTATTATATTCCTGTCGTGCACTCGCTAAACGCCCCAGCAAAAACATTCTCTCTATATCCAAAGCGGGCTCTTCAAAATTTGGCAAATTATTTAGTATCTCCGCCGCCCCATCTACATATCCGCCATCAATCATATTTCCAACAGCTCTCAGCACACTAACAACTGGCATCTTTTCAGTTTGTACATATGCGCCGGCTCGGCAAATTTCCGGTCCCACCACTAGCAATAAAAGTATTGCCAACCTCTTCACTATTTCACGCCAAATGCAATATTCATATCAACACCTGATTCTGCTTCATTATATCGTACCAACCCAGTGGCTTCATTTGGAATACCTGTATCTGGTTTTTCACCATAGTATGTGGCATCAAATTTCGCACCATCATCCTTTATCACACCATTTACATCTGACTTTTTTTCTAATTTAACCAAATTATTTTTATTACTATAATTATTAAACTCTATTTCACCATTATCATTTACATTTACATCATACCAATTATTAAACTGTGCACTCAACGTACTGTTTCCTGTTGACCGATTAAAAACAAGTGTTGCGTTGCCATCAAGATCAACAACATGTTGTGCATTTGATGCGGTACCAACGGCACGACCAGTAAAGTTAACATCACCAGCTATATCTTCTGTTCCTATTTTGTGCGATAAATACCCGCCCGCAAAAACAGCGTTATCTGATAAAATATCTCGTATATCAGACGCAGCGTCAGGTCGATTTTTTACAACACTATACGTCCCAAAATCAGAATACGAAAGTCCCAAATTTTTACCAATCGAATTAAAGTACATTCTTGTTGCGTCATCATTTATATCCGTATAGACCCAATTATCAAATTTTACCGTTTTACCATCTTGAACAATCTTTGCACCTGTTATACGCCCATCATCATCCAAAATAAATTGTATCTCTCCACCATACTGCGTATTAAATTTTGCATTTTCTGCATTCAATAACAACGTGTATTTGCGTATTTCTTTTGATATCTCATTAAATGTAGTTGTATTCCTATCTCGCCACCGCACAAAACACGCTGCCGCACTATCAACAGTGGCATTATTAAAGCAAGAATTTAATCTATTATCAATCACATACGCCGCCATATGCATCAGTAAAAAATTGTCAACAAATTTATCTTTTATCTCTGTTTCCGTATATTCATCACCTGTCAACCAACTAGCTGCACTTGCTATATCTACTCTAGAAACATCAACACCCGTATCAGGATTAAATAAACTCCATTCATTTAATCTATATTGTATATAATCAGAAATTTGATTTTCAGTATTAGACAAGAGTCCTGTAACCGTCGCATTATAATTTGTAATAGCATTCGAAAAATCTTGCTCTGGGTTTGTAGGAGCACCCAATGGGTTATGTGAACGATGTTGATAATCATAATCAATAGAACCATTATCGCCAGTGCACGCCGTTAACAAACATAACACAAACAAGGTAATACATCTTTTCATTTTTTTCTCCCAACTGACTAACACTTTACATTGTACTTGTACAGGTAACATTTTCAATAAAATAATCTTTATCACCTTGATTGCATACAAGCTATCAATTACTATATTAGACGCATAGGTATATAATCCTATTATCTCACACAAACTAAAAAAAGGGTAAAACAATGGCGTTATTACAATATTTAGAAGAAGGTCAATTCTCTACTAACCTAGAAACCGGTGATTATAAAGTTATTGTAATAGGCCCTGGTGGTGATGGTGGCAAGGGAGGAACATCCATAGGTAGTAATTTAAGTACAGCTTCTCGCGTAGACGGCGCTGCCGGTGGTGGTGGTGGCGGCGGTGCGTATGTTTACGTCAATACATTCTATAATGTACCGGCTGGTGAATTACATATCATAATACGAGAAACCGACACTACCTTGTTTGGGCCAATTCTTATAACCATCCCCAAAGCCGGTTCTGGCAACACAATAGGCGACAACTCTAACGTTCCTGCACAACCGGGCGATTCTATTGGCGAACAAGGTTTTATTGGCTCCCATGGAGGTGGTGCTGGAGGTAATTTTGGAATTAAGGTCACATCAGGTGATTTTCCAGAAGTAACACCTATACGCGGTGGTCAGGGTAGCCACGGTAATGGCGAAGATTCAACAATCGGAACCATAACCGGTACTGTTCAAGCCGGTGGCAAGGGTGGAAAAGGCGGTGCCAATCCAAGATTAGCAGCTGGTAGTGGCGGTTTCGGTGCATCAGCCAATGGAGTACACATCACTGAACAAAATTTTCTTCAAATTACTGCCGAGTACCTAGCGGAGAAAATTACAGGTGGCAATGGTTCCAATGGCACCGCTCCTGCAAGTCGTCAAGCCGTAACCGGAATTTCTGGTGGCAACGGCGGTGGTGGCGGCGGAGCATGGACAAATGGAAAAGATGGAGCAAAAGCTATCGCCCCGGGTCGCGGAGTCAACGGCAAAGGTGGTAATGGTGGCATTGGCGGTCTAGGTGCTGTTTGGTTAATGAAACTAAAAAACAACACAACCAAAACACACTAAAAACAATATACGGACGCACCAGTTGCGATACCGCAACCGGCATATTCCCATATGCCTATTTGCTTGTTTGAACCCCCTGCCCTCGGGGGTTCTGCGTCCCTGATAACACAATTACCAAAAAGTCAGCCTTATTGCCCGTCTTCGCTACGCTACGCCGCGGCACTGAATTTTCTAATAAAAAACACCGGCGTCTGCCGGTGTTTTTCAAGAAAATTCGTGGTAGCGGGAGAGGGACTTGAACCCCCGACACGCGGATTATGATTCCGCTGCTCTAACCAGCTGAGCTATCCCGCCAACGCCCGCGCATTATAAACATAAAAAAATTAAATGTCCACAAAATTATACGCGCGCACCGCAATCGGATTTTATTCTGATTGCATAATTATTATATTTTTTAATATTTTGTTTGAAAGGTGGGCAAAAATAGTGTATTATATTGCGTCATGAAAAAATTCTTAGCATCTTTATTTGGCATTATTTTTGCAGCCAATGCCGTCGCCGCTGAAAATCCATTTTTCGGCAAATACGAAAACCAAATTGCATTCCATTTTGGCCAGGGTATCGACAGTGGTTTCTTGGTTCCGCCACCGGCGCGCCCCGTGCCATTTTACATGTTGCATTTCCAGTATTCCCAGCCGACAACATTCTTTCGTGTGCCGGCACGCCAGTCATTGAACATCGGTCAAACATTGGGATTTGGTAAAAAATACGGCTGGAATTGGGATCAATACACAATTCCAATGGTGTTTCTCAGCGAAGATGTCGTCCTGTTCCACGGAAAAAGATGGTACTATGCCAACGGCGCAGGTGTCGGATTGCAGGCGCAACAGAACGAACGCTTGGGTGCAAAATTATTATTCCAATGGAAAATGATTGGCGGGTATAAATTAAACGACCGCACAAACATCGAATTATTTATGCAGCATTTTTCCAACGCAAATACCGCACGTGAAAATTACTCATATGCGTTTTACGGTCTGGGCTTTACATATAATTTCTAAGTGCAGTCAAAAAAAATGTCCGCCATCGGCGGACACAAAATTTGAATTTTTTATCGCGGCGGCGCGAAGCGGATACGGATTACCATTCAATCGGCGTTTTGCCGTGTTGAACCAGATATTCATTCGCACGCGAAAAATGATGATTACCAAAGAATCCACGATGCGCGGACAGTGGCGACGGGTGCACCGATTTCAATATCAGATTACGTGATGGGTCAACAAATTCCGCCTTGCGCTGGGCGTACGAACCCCACAGCATATAAACAATATTATCACGGTGCGCCACCGCACGAATAACCGCATCGGTAAATTGTTCCCACCCGCGTCCCGCATGCGATGCCGCCTGATGCGCCGCCACCGTCAACGTAGAATTTAACAACAACACGCCCTGACGCGCCCACGCGGTTAAATCGCCATGCGTCGCACTGGGACGCCCCAAATCAGATTCAATTTCTTTGTAAATATTTATCAAACTGGGTGGTACAGGTGTTGGTGGCAACACAGAAAAACACAGACCGTGCGCCTGCCCTGGTTCGTGATACGGGTCTTGACCTATAATCACAACCTTGACGTCTGGCAACGGACACAGGTTAAACGCATTGAATATATTTTGTGGCGCAGGGTACACCGCATGCCCCGCCAAATATTCATTACGTACAAATTCCGTCAGTTTGATAAAATAATCTTTATCAAATTCACCCGCCAGCGCATCTTTCCATGACTGTTCAATTTTTACATTCATAATTTTATCAACCCTGTTTGTAATGCTTTCCATAAAACCACATCAATATACCCACGTGGCAATGACGTTTCGTTGCATAATTTTTCAAACATCGCATCACACGCGGCGCGAATATCTGGGTTTAATTTTTTATTATCGATTTTTTCGTGCAGTGCGGGATTTCCGCTGTACAGCGCACCCAGACGCTGAATCCAAATATCGTATTTCACAACATCTTCGCCCAAGTTTCGTGCCAAATGATTTGCCGTGATTTTTCCAATATGTGGCAAACGCGACAAGAACCCCAAACGAGTATCAACATCATTTAACTTATAATATTCTGCACATAACGTATCGCGATTTTGCCAAATTTTACAAATCGCATTTATTTTATTTTTATTGTGAAAAACAGAAAACAGATAGTCAAAATCTGCGCCACGCACACGCAACGCAGACATTATTTTTTCATGAATTGATTTCGCCGTCTTTTGTGAAAACCCGCCCGCTAAAATTACATAGGCACACTGCGTTGCAAATGCATCTGCATCACAAATATGCCGATGCATCAGGTTATCTTTGATTTGGTCAAACGATTGCGCATCACTGTCCAGTCCTGCCGCCCGCAACCGCGCGTCCAAATCAAAGAACCATTTTCCATCAAACATCATTTACACGTCCAAATTCGCATCCAGCGCATTTTCAACGATAAAGTCGCGACGTGGTTCAACAACATCACCCATCAGCATGGAAATAACCTCGTCCGCTTGTGATGCATCATTGATTTTCACTTGGAACAAACTGCGGTTGTTTGGATCCATCGTGGTTTCCCACAACTGTTCCGCGTTCATTTCACCCAAACCTTTATAGCGTTGAATCTTTAACCCATTCTTTGCATATTCAAACGCCGTATTCAACAGGTTCAACGCGCCCCAAATCTTTTGTGATTTTGCCTTGACGCGCAACACACATGGGTGAACAAAGATTTCCATCAATTCATCACGCCCAGCCAACCGCAACCATGCGCGAACCTCTGGCGAATTGATTTTTTCACGTGGCAATACGTACGTTTCTGTGACACTGCGTAACGTACGTGTAATGGTGATACCACTGTCATCACCGGAAACACGCCATCCACGTTCAAATTCCAATTCTTGGGCGTCTAACAGTTTTTGTGTTGCCGCAAACGCGTCTGCGTTTTCATTATCAAACGCACCGTTCAGGGCCAACGCCTCTATAAACCGCAATGGCATAATATGCCCCAACGCCTGCAAAGTATTTTGCATGTTCAAAATCAATGTCAGCAAGCGTTTCAAATCTGCACCCGAAATCTGTGAACCCGAAAACGTTTCAATCACACCATCGGTTGCCAACTGGTCCATCAGATAATCGTCCATTTCGCGTTCATTTTGCAGATATAATTGCTGTTTGCCACGCGTCACGCCATAAAGCGGTGGTTTAGCGACATAAATATACCCACGTTCAATCGCCTGTGGCATATAACGATAAAAGAATGTCATCAGCAACGTCTGAATATGTTGTCCGTCCACATCAGCATCGGTCATGATAATAACTTTGTGATAGCGCATTTTTTCAATATCAAAATCGTCCTTGCCAATACCCGCGCCCATCGTAGTAATCAACGCACCGATTGTATCAGAACTTAACATTTTATCGAAACGTACACGTTCAACATTCAAAATTTTACCACGCAGTGGCAAAATCGCCTGTGTTTTACGGTCACGTCCTTGCTTTGCAGTACCACCAGCGGAATCCCCCTCCACAATGAATAATTCACATTTTGCAGGATCGCGTTCAGAACAATTTGCCAATTTCCCAGGCAACCCACCCAATTCTGGGCCTGTCTTTTTACGCGACAATTCACGTGCCTTGCGGGCGGCCTCGCGCGCGGTGGCGGCCTCTACAATCTTGTCCACAATCAGTTTTGCGATAACAGGATTTTCTTCTAAATATTCATACAGTAATTCAGATACTGTATTTTCAACCAATGGGCGAACCTCGCTGGATACCAATTTATCTTTGGTCTGTGAACCAAATTTAGGATCAGGAATTTTAACACTGATGATGCTGGTCAACCCTTCGCGGAAATCTTCGCCCGACAGATTGATATCTTTTTTGGTAACCTTTTCCCCTATGTATTTATTTAACGCACGCGTCAAACCCGCACGGAATCCCGCCAAATGCGTACCACCATCACGGTTCGGAATATTGTTTGTAAAGCACAATGATGTTTCTGTATACGCCGTCGTCCATTGCAGAACAATTTCAATATACGTTTCATCTATCTGCTTTATCATTTGAATAGGGTCACGATTCAATAATTCTTTGGATTTATCCAAATATGTTGCAAACCCCTTTAACCCATCAACAGAATGAAATTCACGTGTCTTTTTTTCTGGGCCACGCAAATCTTCCAGAATAATTTTTACATTTGCATTCAGATACGATTGTTCACGCAACCATGTTTCCATTGTATCGAAACTAAATTCCGTACCTGTAAATGTTTCTGGTGATGGCAAGAATGTAACTTCTGTTCCATGTTCGTGGTGTGTTGTATTATCAATAATTTTCAAATCAGATGTTGGTACACCATCGGCAAATGTCATAATGGCTTCTTTGTCGCCACGCCATACGCGTACCTCTAACCATGTTGACAACGCATTTACAACCGATACACCAACACCGTGCAGACCGCCCGATACCTTGTACGCACCACCACCTTCGTTATCAAATTTACCACCGGCATGCAATTCGCACATAATCAGTTCCAACGCACTGCGCCCCGTTTCGTGATTGATATCAAACGGCATACCACGACCATTATCCCTAATTGTCGCCGACCCATCTGCATTTAATGAAACATATACCGTGTCCGCATAACCCGCCATCGCTTCGTCGATAGAGTTATTTACCACCTCATAAATCATATGATGCAGACCAGATCCACCCTCGCCCACGTCACCAATATACATTCCAGGGCGTTTTTTGACCGCTTCCAGTCCTTTTAACACCTTAATTGAATCACCGGTATATTCATTATTTACAGCCATTTATATTCCTTTCTTTTTTCTATGTAAAAAATAGCAATTTCTGGTATAATTATCAAGAAAAAAGGGGACAAAAATTATGGTAGAAAGCAAAGCACAAACATTTTCAAAATCTGACTTTCTGTCGCCAGCGGCGGTGGCTAAAAAATACGGTACAGACAAACTGACCGCGGCCCAGATTATGCATAACCAATTCAAACGCGGAACAAAAATCCTGACTAAATACGGTTCGCGCCCAATGATTACAATTGACCCATTGGTTCACTCTAAAACCAAGGACGGATTTCCTGCATACCGCCTGCATCCATTGGCAGACGAAAAATTCAAAGAATTACTGGCCAAGGAGAAATAATCTATGAAGTTCAAGTTATTGTATTTTGGCGATATTTTAATCAACCCCAAAAAGCGTTCTCAACATATTGCTGATATTCGTATGCAATTCCACCCACAACTGAAAAAATTGGTGGAACACCAGCCATGGAATAACCTGACGCAATATATGGTGCCAACCGCCACCAAGAGCCCAATTACAACCCGCCATGTGGGTGGTATTGATTGGAATCCTATTATTACACCAAACCTGAAATTATTGGCTGAAATAGATATTCAAATGATGCACCCAGAAATTGTTGGTGTTCCACGCCGCGATATTGATAACCGCGTTAAAACATTACTGGACGGGCTGCGTTGCCCCCAGAATGAACACGAGGTCGGCGAAAACACACCACGCGACATAGGGCCAATTTACACATTACTAGATGACGACCATCTGATAACAAAAATATCAGTAAATACCAGCCACTTGCTGGGCACAGAATTATTCAGCGAAAGTATTCCCAAAACACCAGACGCGGTGTTTATAATGCTGGACGTCAATGTACGTGTCGCCGAAGGAAATCTGGAAAACCTGCCGTTTATGGTATAAAAATGCCCCACCAGGGGCATTTTTTAGAGAATAGATAATAGAGCATAGATAATAGATAGTGCGCCGTCTGGCGCACTGTTTTATTTACTGGATTGCTTCGTTTCACTCGCAATGAAACCGAGCGGTACGCGAAGGTTGCGGCAAGGACGAAGTCCGCAGGCGACACATGCACAAAAAACAATGTCATTGCGAGCAAGCGTAGCGACGCGTGGCAATCCAGTTTATGTTATGTTGCGCGCAGCGCACAAAATTTTTATCGCGGCGAAGCGCAACGGAGACGGATGAACTTTGAACTCTGAACTTTGAACTTTCTTTATGATAGCGCAGCGGTAATTTGATCTTGCATTTGGAATGTGCCCAGCACCACCCACGCAATAACCGCAGACACCAATAAAATACCAATACTGTTTAATACATTAGAAATTGATTCAATCTTGCGTACGGATTCGTCCAGATAATCGTTCGCCACACGTGACAAATTCTTGTCAAAACCATTCATATCGGCATAAATGGTCAAATCACCAATCAGTTCTTCGTTTGGAAAATCACGCCCAGAATGTGCCAACGCCATACCTAAATTATCACCATTTGCGATATAACGTAACGTCACATCCAATATACTACGCAGATATCTGTTAGAATTATCTGCCAGCATACGCATTGCGTCTGGTATGGTAATGCCCGCTGCTACCATTGACGACAACCCCATCAACCAACCAACAGACAACTGAATCTTGTAAATATTCCATGGTGGCAATTTATCAAACACGCGACGCAATGGCCCAGACCAATTTGCCAAACTGACCCATATAATCATAATCAATGCACAGAATCCGACCGCAAACACATACCAATATTTAATTGAAAATTCTGACAACGCAATCAGTGATGCCGCCGCCGATTTCCACACCATGGAATTGCCTGCAACCTCGGCCAATGGGGGAACCAGATATAAACCGACCATAATAATTATACCAAACGTCAACACCAACAAAAACAACGGGTACGCAAATGCACCAATCATTGCACGCTTGATACGTTGTGCGCCATCAACAACACGACTGATACTTTCCAGCGCAACCACCAAATCAGACAGATTTCCAGACGTCAGCAACAAAGTTTCATCCGCCGGCACCCAACCACGCGTTGCGTCAGAAAAACTCATACCACGTTCCAGATTTTTCTGAAATTCACGCATTGCAATGGCAAAAGGTTCGTTTGGTTTTTCCCCATTTTTGGATTCAACCATTTCCAAACGACCCAACGCGTCCATCAACGAAAAATCATTACGCAACAGTGACGCCAACTTGCGCGCCATCATCATACGTTTTTCAGTGTTTAATTTGAACACTAATTTTGCATAAAACTTGTCCAGTTTGGTTGTCATATCAATACACCCCTGGTCTATCTAATAATCCAACCCAACGTTCTAATTCATCGACACCAATAATACCCTGCAACATCAGTGCCATTGCCGCCTCTTTCAACGTGCGACCGTCCATATCTTCCAACCAGTAACGCAACGCACCATCGGTATTACCCGCCAATGCCAAACGCAAAAATTCACTGTTTGTAATAATGATTTCGCCGGCCTTGATACGCCCCAGTGTTCCTGTGCCCTTGCATTCTTTGCAGCCCGCACCACGAATATAAACCTGACGCAGCCCCAGTTCCCCAAACGCGTCCATCACGCGCTGGTACGCGGGGTGTTCAGGATGGTCAATCAATCGTTCACGACAATACGGACACAATTTTTTGAACAGACGCATAGATATCAATCCACGCATCAGCGTTTCTTCTTTTAACTTGAATGATTCAATTCCCAGGTCCAACAGACGCGTCAACGCGGCCATCGCAGAATTAGCATGCAATGTTGTCCAAACATTATGTCCCGACAGCGCACCACGCACCGTCAATTGCGCCGCCGCCAACGTACGAATTTCACCAACCATCAATGTATCAGGGTCACTGCGTAATGCGGCCGCCAGTGCCTCGGTATATTTTTCTTCGCGTTCTTCTTCGTTTGTGGTGTTGACCACCGGCATCTGGTGCGCACCAAAAATCTTTTGTTCAACAGGATTTTCCACCGTAATCATATTGATTTCATAATGGCGTTCTTTCAACATCAATGACATATTACGTACCAATGTCGTTGATTTACCAGAACTGGTTGGCCCCGCCACAATCACCAGTCCAGTTGGAAATGCGCGCAGACGCATCAATAAACGCTGTTCATATTCACCAAATTCTTGTTCGGTTTTAATCCCTTCGGATGGGTTATCGTACAGCAATCGCATTACAACATATCGCGACCCAAATGCGATTGGATTGAATTGCATACGAATACTTAAAATCCCCAGTGGCAGATATAAATCCTTGGTCCCGCGCAGTGGCGTACGTCCATCTTTCTGGGCAGATTGATATTCATTCTGGGCATAGTTCGCATTCGACATATCAGACGATGCAAACGCCGCACGCACAAAAGATTCACCCCACCCCGAATTATATTCCAAAACGGGTTGCATACTGCCATCAATACGGAAATAGATTGTTGTTTGGTCGCCAACCTCGATATGAATATCAGATACTTTCTGGGCCGCGGCACGGGCGACAATATCAACAAAATCTTTTTGCATTTGGTTGTCGTAATCGCGACTGACACGTGCCGTGCCACCCAAACGCGCATCATACGATTTATAAATCGCCGATACCAAACCCAAATCAGAATAAAATGGTACACGCATCGCGCGACCACGCGCCTTTAACAAATCTAAAAACGCCAATACGCGCCCATCGTACCGATGTGTACGCGAAATAATAATTTCACCCCCAGAAAAATAGGCAATCAACCCTTGGGTATCACGTGGCAATTCTAACGGTGCACCAGTCGCCGTCATTAAACGATTGCCGTTTGAAAACAAATAATCAACAATATCTTTGATTTCGGAATTTTCCAATCCCGCCGGCACCGATGGTTTACTTTCCACCGGAATATTGTTCAAAACATTGTTTTCTGTATTATTCATACCATACGTCCCACGTTTAATTATTTACCACTAACAACGTTTAATGTCTGGGTATTGCCATCTGGGTCAATAAATATAATTCCATCGTCCAACGATATAGATTTCACCGTATAGCCGTCTATGTTGCGTCCTACGGAAATCTTTTTGTTTTGTCCTGTACTTAAATCCGCAACCGTTGCCTGTAATTGATTACCAGCACCAAAGATATTTACCAGTTTGAACATTTCGGTAATTTTTTTGACATCTGCCTTGGCATCATCTGTACTGGTTGTACGTACAGATTTTACAACTGTTTCTGTGTCTTCGTTTTCCAGTGCCGCCTTTTGTTTTTCCAACTTGGCGGTTTCGGCCTCTAACTTGGCCTTGGCATTTTCCAGTTCCTGTTGCTGTTGTTCCGCACGACCCGACAAGGTATCAATTTCCATATGCAACTTGATTTTTTCAGCTGCCAATCTGTCCAGTTCCAAATCCAACTGGGCGCGTTCTTTTTCCAACTGCATCAGAACTTTTTCCTGTTCCAAATCTGTAATTTGCTGAAACAGCGAACCATCAACGTTATAATTTGCAACCGCGTCCGCAGACACCTGTTCCATTGATGTACTATCCACCACATCATCCAGTGTTTCGGTGATTTCAATGTCTTCGTCCAGAACCTCGGCCGATGCGCGCGATACGGGCAACGCAACAACCGCCGCCGCCAACAATAAATTCAACATAAGTTTATTTAACATAGATTATCACCTCATAGTTCCAGATTCGTGCGCTGACATTCCATGTACAACGCGTCATATAAACCCCACCAAAATCTTCAAAGATTTTCATGAATTGTATCGGGGTCATTTTAGATTCGGCCCCAACCTCTACAATATTCAAGGTTGCTGTTTCAACACCGTTGGTTAAAACATCTGCGACCACATTTACATCAACATTTGTTGATATTCCTTGGAAAGCGGTCTGAACCGCACGTACAACGGTTTCTGCATCACGTTCATCAATCGACGAATACGTTTTTATATCAGGTAATGTGGCACGCACAGATACAGAATCCGATGATTCTTCGGTTACAAATGACGCCGGCATCAATTCCGTCGCCACCTGATAAAAATCGGCCAGCGTTCCAAAACTGCGAACGAAACGTGCACTTGCATGCGTTTCACCACATTCGGCCGACACTTGATTCCAACCGTAAATTGGCTGCATTACAAAACCAATTGCCTGATAACATATTTCAGCACGCGCAGAAACATCTGGCAAATTATCATATGGCATCACCAGCGGTTGAACTGGTTGCTTTTTTTCAATATTAAATTGCGCGTCTAATTCTTTGTTCTTTTCTTCGATTTGACGTTTGTATTCTGCCGCCAGTTCAGGGTTGATTTTTGCAACCTGTGGTGGTGTCATCATTTGCTGTAATGGTTCGCGAAAGAACACCAACAAGCCAACAATGAATAGTGTGATAATACTACCAGATACCATAATACGGGACAAACGACTGATATGATGTATTGTCGCATGCGCAGAATCTGTAATTAAATCCGACAAATTGCGTTCAACCGCACGTGGCATGCCCCATGCACCTGGGGCAAACAAAGCATTCCAATCTGGTATTTCTGCCAAACGTGAATACGCCGCGCGGGCATCATCGCCGCGGTCAAAAACCTTGTCTTCCAGAATAATACCATTGCGCACCGCAACCAAATAAAACTGGTCACCCGCCGGAAACACACCTAAAAACGAATTAAATTCTGTCAGAGAATCCATAACCTCTGCCGCCGCCGCAGACATACCACTGCGATGTCCGGCGCGACGCGACCCCAACCCGACCATAGACCGATATTCGGCATACATATTGTATTTACGGTCAACACCGCGCGACAGATTACGTGCATATGTGCGCGCGACAAAACCCGCCCCAATCGGCTGCCAAAACAGACCTGTGGCGTATTTTTTACGTTTAATGGTGATGATATTCCCCTGCAATTTCTCTCTCTGCCCTAGTTTGATATGGCAATTATAACATAAAACAAACAAATAATGCAATTCCAGAATGAAAAACCCGCTGAAAAATTCAGCGGGCGTAATTTACACAATAAACATATTATCTGCATTCTGCACCATAAATATCATTTGTGCATGGCACAGAATATTGTACCGAAACAGGTACTTGCGCCGCAGACGAGCGAATTGTACGTTGTGATGGGCAATCATACACATTCGCAGTCAAGATAAACGCACGTTCTGGCCCAAAAATCACCCATTCATTTGGACGTGTGCGCTGGCTGGTAATCCAATATGCATTGCCACCACGCGCCTGATCCGCAATACGATTTTCCAGATAACGACGCGCATCATCAGAATCATAAACTGAAACTTCTGATTCAATCTTGTATAAATAAACACAACCTGTTGGTTCGCCATCCAGTTTTGTTAACAATTCACTGCCGTTTTCATTTTTTATCATGCCACCACATGCCGCCAGTGCCAAGACCGCCAATCCAGCAAAAATCTTTTTCATTTTATAAATCCTTTTATTTACCGTTTATTATATCATAATTTGCAGGGTCACTGAACAATTTTTTCAGAACCAAATTATTCAACGCATGACTGCCCTTGTATGATTCCAGTGCGCCCACAACCATACCACCAGACGTGAACATATCACCAATTGCATCTATAACCTTGTGACGGACAAATTCGTCCGGCCAAATCACAGGATTCAGTGTTCCGTCACCCGCATTATTTAGTGCGATAACGTTTTTCTCGCTTGCGCCACGCCCCATACCGTGCGCCTTCAAATATTCCCATTCAGAATACTTGCCAAATGTACGTGCGCGCGCAACATTTTTAACAAAATCATTTACAGATTTTTTTGTGCCATCAAATCGATAAGAAAACGTCTGGCGACCAATAATTTTTTCTGGGTACACTAATGTCGCCGTAATTTCTAATGATTTGCCATCATTTGGGCTCAGTTTTACATACCCATCACTTTTACGACCAGCGATTTTATTTATCACCCATAATTGCAAACGCACATGCCATGGCAAACTGCGCAACACATCACGCGCATACACAATAACAGGACGACGAACAATAATCTTTTTCATACCCCCTTTGCCCGTGGTATTCCCCCTGAACTTTGATAAAAATTCCGCCGCACTGCCATCTAATATTGGTGTTTCTGGCCCATCAATATCAATAACTGCACTGTCAATGCCGGCCAAGAATAACGCCGCCATTAAATGTTCAACAGTTTGAACATGCGCACCGGCTGTACAACCAATTGTTGTATTACGCATTTTGGTTTCGCCAACATTTTCCGCCAATGCCTGAATCTGTGGAGAATCAGGAATATCACTGCGATGGAAAAAAATCCCATATTTTTTCGATGGCTTTACAACCATATTCACCGGCAATCCAGAATGAATCCCGACACCAGTAATTTTAATTTTTTTTGTCAGCGTTGACATTTTCTATTTTCTCCTTTAACCAATCAAAGAACGCACCATCAACCGATGTAATCAATTTTGCATATTTTATTCTGTCGCGTGCATAGGCCGGCAAACGCACCCAATCTTTTTCCGTTGTAACCAACTGTGCGTTTTTACGCGCCGCCCATGCAAATAATTTTTCAATATCTTCGTCCGTGTATTGCCAGTGGTCTGGAAATGCGCGCCGCGAAACCACAACATTATTCAGCATTTTGAAAAACTTTTTCGGATACCCAATTCCCGCAAATGCGCACACACGTTCGTTTTCATCGTATGGCGATACGGTCTGGTTTGTGGCATAAAATACAACTGCGCTTTCTGGTAATTTGAAATTTTTACGCGGACGTGCACTGCGAATAACAATCACCGCATCTGCACGCGAAATCGCCTTTTTAGGTTCACGTAGTGGGCCGGCCGGCAACAAGAATCCATTACCAAATCCCAATCCTTGGTCAAATACCAAAATAGAAATATCTTTTTTAATGCGCGGATTTTGAAATCCATCATCCATCACAATTGGACTTGTTGCATCAGAATGACTATTTAATAATTTAATCGCCGCACTACGATTACCTGTATGCACTTGCAGACCAGCGCGCGCCAGCATAACCGCCTCGTCCCCAGCATTACCGGTCTTTGCACTTTTTTTATACCCACGCATAACCACGGGCGCATCAAATCGCATTGCTATTTCACGAACAATCGGGGTTTTTCCAACCCCACCCGCCATAATATTTCCAACACAAATCACAGGCCGACGCGATTGATATGCACCGATTTTACGCACCGATTGCACCACCAGCGACGCCACACGATAAACCGCCGCCACAGGCAACAGAACAAATGATAACGGCGTTTTATGTAAAAACCACCACGGTGTTTTCATACTTATTTTCCTCTCTTTGATTTCTTGGCGGCTTTGCGCGCGGCACGCGCATCGCGTATATCTTGTTTGAATTTATGTGCGGTCAAATCCTGTTCTACATGGAATAAATTAAATTCACCATCCATTTCACGAACCTGACGCACCATTATATCTTCCAGATTTTTACGTATTTTTTCAAATTCTGCATCACTGCATTTTCGGTCTATAAATATAGGGTTATCAACATGACACGTTATCTTGGAAAAAGGTTTTGCAATTAAATATCTGTCCCAACGCTGTTGAAACCATGCACGCGAACAAGAATAACACACCGGTATAATCGGCGCGCCTGTCATTTTTGCAAAATATAACGCCCCATCTTGGACACGCATGGACGGCCCCCCAGGCCCATCAGGCGAAATACACATAGAATAATTTCCATCACGTAATACACGCACCCCTTGGCGCAGAACAGAAATTCCACCATCAGACGTACTGCCATAAATTGGTTTCAAACCAAACAACTGTTGTAATTTTGCCATCATACGCCCATCACTGTGCCGCGATGCAACCGCATACGCCCGCATACCACCAATGCAAATAATCGGTGATAACATCATACTACGCCCGTGCCAGAACACAAACACAGCGGGCCGTCTGCGATACTTTTTGAATATGTCATAACCGGTAATTTTAACCCGCGATGTAAAATAAATAAACCAAATACACACCGCCATTAAACCAGCCACCAACCACTGAATCAGCGACATATGCAACACTGGTTCCCAGAACCCTTTCCATAATTTTCTGAACGTTTGATACATAATTTCTATAACCTTTACGGAAATCTTAGCAACAAAAAAAGTATATTTCAAGGCAGCATTAGGTAACAAATCATAACACGCTATGTGCATAAAAACGTGTATTTTGACAGAAATCATATTTTTTATTTGACACCGCGTCGCAAAGGTATATAATCTAAATCACTTTCGACGCGGAGTAGAGCAGCCCGGTAGCTCGTCAGGCTCATAACCTGAAGGTCTGTGGTTCAAATCCACACTCCGCAACCAGTTAAATAAAAAAATCACACCATTTCTGGTGTGTTTTTTTTATTTAATCTGTTGTGGATAATCGGTTTGTGACCCAGCTATAAAATGGCATCTACTATTATTTTCCTGAACAAAAACAAAGGATTATAATATGGTTTATGCATAACTGCGCGTCAGCACCGACGCCCAAGATACCGCCAATCAACGCCTGGGGGTTGATACCAAGGCAATCAAACTGGGGCTGATTATAGACAAATACATCATCGACGATGGTGTGTCCGGCACAACAGACCCAAAAATGCGCAAATTCGGCGCACTGATAAAGAACGTAAAATTTGGCGATATAATCATAGTTTCTGAACTGTCGCGTTTTGGCCGCCGACTGTTTATGCTGTTTCGCGTGTTAGAAACATTACTCAACAAAGGGGTCAAAGTTTATTCAGTCAAAGACGGCTATTCGTTGGACAATACATTGCAATCCAAGGTTCTGGCATTTGCATTCGGTATGGCGGCGGAAATAGAACGAGAAATGATATCAAAGCGCACCAAAGAGGCACTGGCCCGCCGCAAGGCCGATGGAAAATTCATTGGTCGCAAGTCCGGCGCAAAAAACGCGCGTCATAAATTAGACGGCAAAGAAAACCTGATAAAAGTAATGCTGGAATCCAATATGTCACTGCGCGACGTCGCCCGCCGCCTGAACGTCAGCCCCACCACCATCAGCACGTTTATCGCGAACAAGTGTCCAAAACTAGCCAACCCCAGTACTGGACAAAATTATAAACTATAATCAGTCCGAAAACAATTTATTTTTGTCCAAATTTAGGGTTGGTCAAATTTGGACAGTTTAATATGACGCCCCGCAAAAACGGGGTGTCAATATGGCAAACAAAAACCTATCTGCGGCAAAACGCGCAAAAAATGACGAGTTTTATACACAATATGCAGATATTCAAAAGGAAGTGAATGCATACCTAGATTACAATCCAGACGTATTTCGCGACAAGGTTATATTATTGCCATGCGATGACCCAGAATGGAGTAATTTTACAAAATTTTTTGCCCAGAATTTTGAACGTTTTGGTATCAAAAAACTGATATCAACCAGTTATGCATGTGCAGCCAAAGGCAAAGATGCCTGTGCAAATTATTGTCCAACATTGTTTGAGTATAATTCTGAAAAATTCAACAAAGATAAAACAGAAACACATGGAAAAATATTCATACTGACCCGCGATACAAATCATAACGGTCGCATTGATATAGACGATTTAGAATGGCAATACTTGGATGGCGATGGTGACTTTCGAAGTGCCGAAGTCAAAGCCCTGCGCGACGAAGCAAATATAATTGTCACCAACCCGCCGTTTTCACAATTTCGCGATTTTCTGACCTGGATTATTGAAGCCGATAAGCGGTTTCTTATTATCGGGAACATGAACGCAATAACTTACAAAGAAGCATTTCCTTTAATAAAGGACAATAATATGTGGCTTGGCGCAACAAATTTTAATACTGGAATGTATTTCAAAGTTCCAGATAATTTTGTATACGCATCAACATATAAATTTGATAGAGAACGGGATGGCATAAAAGTAAATAGAGTTCCCGGTGTTTGCTGGTTCACAAACATTGAACATGGCCGCCGTCATCAGCCCTTACAATTAATGACGATGGCAGACAACATAAAATTCAGTCGCCACAAAGAAATCCGAAATCAAGAATATCAAAAATACGATAATTATGTTGCGATAGAAATTCCCTATTCAGACGCGATTCCATCAGATTATGACGGTGTTATGGGGGTTCCCATCAGTTTTTTGGATAAATACTGTCCCGAACAATTTGAAATACTAGGTGCAACAGAAAGTGAAGGTCGCGGTTTTTCAAATGGATTATGGAATTTAGATTCAGGTATCTCACAAGCTATGGTTAATCATAAAAAAGTTTTTAAACGTATATTTATTCGTAAAAAGAAAGGTAACGCATAATGAAAACAATATTACGTACTGATATAACTATTCGCGATATTTGCGATGGATTTGTATATAATGAATACGAGGGGCGCGGATTATTTGGCCTGTCTGGTAAATTGACAATTCAACCAGAATACCAGCGCAACTATATTTACGCCCAAGAAAACCGTGAATCTGGTGTTATTGATTCTGTTATCAAGGGTTACCCACTGGGTCTGATTTATTTTAACAAGGTTGCTGATGACAAGTTTGAGGTCTTGGACGGGCAACAACGCATAACCAGTATTGGCAGGTACGTTACAAAAAAATTTCCAATCAAAGACCAAAATGGTATGGAGCAATACTTTGATGGTCTGAACCAACATATACAAAATCAAATACTGGACACCCACTTGTTGATTTACGAGTGTGCTGGTACAGAAACCGAAATCAAGGAATGGTTCAAAATAATCAATATCAAGGGTATTCCATTAAATGACCAAGAATTATTAAACGCTGTATATTCTGGACCATTTGTAACACTGGCCAAAGAAGAATTTAGCAACAGCCAAAATGCAAATATTCAAAAATGGAGTGCATATGTTTCCGGGACGGTAAATCGTCAAGATTACCTGAAAACAGCACTGGAATGGGTCAGTAATAATAATATCAGTGATTATATGAGTGCGCACCGTAACGACAACAATATCGCCGAATTAAAACAATATTTTACAACTGTTATTGATTGGGTTTCCAGCGTGTTTCAAAATATAGAACCTGAAATGCGTGGGCTGGAATGGGGACGTTTATATGAAAAATACCACCGTCAGGCATACGACCCAAAAATCATAGAATCCAAAGTCAAAGAGTTATACGCCGACCCGTATGTCAAAAATCGCAAAGGTATATTTGAATACGTACTTGGAGGGTGCGTGGATACCAAGTTATTGGACGTGCGTGTTTTTGACGAGGCCACAAAACGTGCCGTATATGCCCAACAAACACAACATGCAGAAGCATCGCACACATCAAATTGTCCATTATGTGCACTGGGGCATGATGCTAATAAAAGTAAAATATGGAAACCGTCTGATATGGACGCCGACCACGTAACTGCTTGGTCAAAGGGTGGCGCAACAGACATAAAAAATTGCCAAATGTTATGCAAAAGCCACAATCGCGCCAAGGGAAATAAATAGTTTTTGACACAGCAAAATAACATATTACACTTATCATTATGTTATTACGTAATATTATTTTTGCGATTGTGGTGATTTTTGCGTGCAATGCCAATGCCGCCATATCGTGTCGTGAAAATGCGCTGGGTGGGCAAAATTGCACCGACCGCACGACTGGTGACGTTTGGCGTGGCCGTCGTGATGTAATCGGTAATATGAAGTATACCAGTAACACTGGCAAAACCATAAAATCACGCGCCACAGCAAATGGCACAACTGTTTATACCGATAAATCCGGCGCACGCACCACATGCCGTAAAAACGCAATGGGCGCAACCGTTTGTCGCAGCGCATCGGGCGACAAAATCACATGTCACACAAATGCCGTTGGCCATACAGTTTGTAAATAAATATTCTGCAAGAATTATTCAAAACAGCGACGCAGTGTTTCGCCTGTGTCGTTTTGATCAACACGCTTGTTGCGGATTTCTTCAGCTGCTTTTATTTTTTGTTTTATTAAAATTAAATCTGGGTGCGCCTGTAATTCTGCATTTAATTCATCAACCGCCGCCGAAATATCAGACGAATTTTTCACAAATATCGGTGTAATAGAATCCGCCGCTGCAAAAATTGAATTTTTTAGTTCATCGCTAAAATCGTCAATCACCGACAAATACGCGCGTATATGACTGTCTTCGTGCGCCAAAATCGCATTATAAGAGCACGAATATGGACTGTGTCGCATATCAATTTGCACCAAGAAATTACTGTACCCAACCGACGCATTTACGGACTTTATAGCAACGCAAAAACCATCTTCGATTGATGTAATATCAGCAATAATATCATAGTTATCGTCCAGCGTAGCAATTACATTGCCATGTAATAAATCCATTGGACGCAAGGGTTGTACAACCTCTTTGGCCCATTGTGGGGTGGTAATATTTACATTCGGGTTCAGTTTGTATGCCAAGCAATCATCGGCGCGCGCCATTGTCGCACAGCAAACGCCCAATAAAATCGCCGCACCCCGCCATAACATTTATTATAAATCCCCTGCACCCTGCTTTTTCAAATACTCAGAAACAAAATTATTGCCATATTGCTTGTACAATTCTTCGGCCAACAATACCGATGAACGTCCTGATTCAAACAGACGCAGTAAATTACCCAACCCACCTAGTTCCGTATTTAGAATCACAGATTCACCTGTCACCGGTCGCGACAACAATACCGCACGTTTCAGGTTTGGATACGCCTTGCCTTGAATAAATGCCATTTCCAGTGGATTCAGATTCCAATACTGATAATCCGATGCGTCCGCCGCTGGATTACGGAAGAATAACACCGTTTGCGCCTGCCCGCGAACAACGTCGCCAATCCCCAGTTTGTCCAGAACATTTGCGCGCTGGAACGCAACCATATATGCCTGACGGTTTTTGCGCCCTTCTTGCAGGCCAGTGATAAAGTTATCGCGAAACATTTTGTTTTCCAGCATAGGCGCAGTTTCGTCAATCATAATCAGTGACGGATTTCCGCCCGAAACCGTGATATTATTGATTCTGTGTAAAATATAAGAAATCACCGCTGGTGCCAGTGTTTCATCTTGTAATATTTCAGTAAAATCAAACGTAGTCAGACGCGACTGCAAATCCAGTGTATCGGACGTTTCGTTAAATATGTCGCCATATTGCAACGGATCAATCCATTTTTTCAACGCTGGTCGCATATTGCCGTTGGATGCAAAGCAACTCTCCCATAAATTCTTTAATATTCTGTCGCGGTCGGGCAAATAGTCAAAATTCACCGACACCGCGCGCGCGATTTCGTCCGCAGAATTTGCGTCTGATTGCCCCGTTATAATTGCAAACCACCGACGCAAGAACGCACGATTTGCCGCTGTGTCCGGCATTTTCAGTGGATTTAAGTGCGTCAAAAATGAATTATCTGTGGCGTTTTTCTCTTTACCTTGCATCGTGATGTATTTGCCACCAACCGACAGGGTGAATATTTCTGCCCCCTTGTTACGGTCAAAGAAAAATGCCTTTAATTTCGGATGACGCAACGATTGCGCAATCAAGAAACTGAACAGCGTTGTTTTACCGCCACCAGTTGGCCCGATTGTCAATGTATGTGCAACCGCCGCCGGTTTATCAGATACATGGAATTGGAATTGATACGGTGTTCCTTGGGCAGTTGGAAATACAACCAGTGGCCCTGGGCCCCAATCGCAGTTCGCAACCCCACGTGGCTGGGTCGACATAGGAATACTGATTGCGGCCGTCCGCGACAGCAACTTGAAACTGCGCGGGAAAACATCAAATCCAGGGATTTGTGCAAACCACGACACGCGCGCCGCATATGTTTCACAAATCGGGGCAACACCAAATGACGCTGATATTTTCTTGAATTCATCAACATAATGATTCAGTTCATCAATCGAACGCCCAAATAAAATAAACAGTGGGTAATAATTTACCAGCGATTGATTCCCAGTTGCGTTTTCGTCCATCGCACTCTGGGCATCTGAAATCTGTTCCAATGTCGATGTTTCGTTTTCATCAGCCGATGATTGACGCTGGCGCAATGTCATTTCAACGTCCGCCGTCCCCATAATTTGAAATGCATTCATGCAAATCATTTCTGTCTGGATTGTTGAAATAGTATCAAAAAATTCTTCGTCCAGATAATCTGGTGATGTGCGGAATGACATCATTGCCGCAAACGTCTGCGACCCGCCACTGACATAGCGTACGACACCATCGCGCATAAATTCAACATCGTCAACTGTTACCAAATCCGCAATACGATTATCGCATACAATGGGCGTGGGTTTTGTAATCGGAGACAAAATACGTCCAAAGAATTGCGCCATATTATCAGTCGAATTATTACGCAATAATTTCGGATGATACGCCGCCAATATGGATTCCAGATAATTACCGTATTGATTCAGTTTTTCGCGCGCACCCGCACCTGATACCTGTAATACAATATAATAATTATTCAAGAAAATGCGTAACCCTTGGGCCTGCCATTTATCATATATTTTTTGTAAAACTGGCTGGTCAAATTCATAGTCCGTATTTTCGTCCGTCGCATCACGCGTCATAAAGAAACGCATCACAACATTCTGATCACGAATTTGATTAAACAGTTGTGTACGTAATTCCAAGAATTTTTCACGGGTGGCGGCATCTTGCATACTGGTCTGGACACCCGCAACACGATATACACGCAACAGCGACCCATCTGATAATTCCAATGTATCATCGTTATACACGGTACGGAATGGCAAATAACGCGAATAGCGTTTATAGCCAAACTGGGGCAATATACGCCGCGTCAGTGTTGGTAAATACATCATCAGCACGACAAAGATAAAAATCACCGCAATGACCATTATCATTGTTGTGACGGGAAAACCACTGCCTGCGAAATATTCAAAAAATCCATTCATTTTTTATGCCGCCAATCTGTTTGGTATCTTCTTTTTGAACAGTTGTATTTTTGCAGCCAAAATTTGGCCCAGTTGGGGGTCGCGCTTTGAAAATGTCGCCATTATCATATGAACCACACATAACGACACCAAAAACCACAGTGGCGAAACAGGATTTTTACCCCCTGTCCACAACAGTGACGCAACAAAAACCGCAATAAAAACAAGGAACTGAACCGCAAAATTCAGAATTGCCATATTATAGGGCACATAAAATATGCGCGCCGGATTGGCTAATGCTTTCAGTACCCGTTGTCTCATTTTTGATAAAATCCCCCCTGATGTTGGAATTATAACAATTTCAACAGTTTTCAACAAGTATAAAAAGCAAGACCATAAAATTGTTAAAAATACTGAAAACTGCATATTTATTGACATGTTTATATTCGCGCTATATTTTCAACAGCGATATTAAAAATCCCCAGAAAACCTGTAAAAAATTGTTGAAAACTTGTTCAAAAACAGTTAACAAATGTTTTCAACAAAACCAACAACCCTTACAACTACAACAAAAATATAATAATTATTTGATTTTTTACAAAAAGCGTTTATAATCACCACGCAATAAAGGATTTAGATATGAAATTTTTAAGTTCATTAAAAGCTTGGAAGAAACGCGGCAATGTTAAACAAATTCGCCGTGGTAAACAGGTTATCTTGATTGATCCTGCGAATCCAAAGTTAAAGGCCAAACAGGGCTTTAAGAAAAAATAAATCCGTACCTGATTGGGTTATGGTTATTTTGTGTCCGATAAAATCGTTTTTATCGGGCGCTTTTTTGTATTCTGTTTCAGATGATTTATAAATCATTCATAAATGCTTCGCGGGTGGCGGCATTAACCTCTGCCCCAGACAGGCCCGCTTCGCGTAAATATTCTATTTGAAAATCAGTTGGGCGGAATATTGCCGCACTGTGGTCGGCGGATTTTGGTACAGACGAAATACGTTGTGCTGGCATAAATTCAATTCGGGCGTTTTTGTCCGCCAATGCCGCAAATGCGATATCTGAAACAGTGTTTTTAGTATTTTTTTCAATTACGGCCGTGCCAGACAATTTTGATTTTGTATTTTTTTCCGCAATCAATTTTGTTTTAACACAAACGGTCGTATCATCGGCCGCGTGTTCGCCAATTATGTTATATGTTAATTCACCGGTATTTTCCAACAATACCCCACCACGAATTTCAGAATTTTTACCGGTGTTTTTGATAAAAATGTCAAAAAAGGCCGGCAATTTATTTTTTACACGCACGTCCAGAATAACGGATTGATTGCCAGCCGAAATATTCAAATCCAGCCGGCATTTACCAGCAATTTCGCCAACATATATTACGTGAACCGGTAATTCATATGTTTTATCAATATTGCAATCAGACAATGTTGATAAATCAGCGCAAAACACACCATCGCGGAAAACAATGGTTTCCGCCGGCATGGTTTTTATATTGAATTCGTTCCACATGTATGACATATTACAGGCATTATAAAGGATTTAGTTATGGGTTTCAATTGTGGAATTGTTGGATTGCCAAATGTTGGAAAATCTACGTTATTTAATGCACTGACACAATCGGCGGCGGCGGACGCACAAAACTATCCGTTTTGCACCATCGAACCGAATACCGGCCGCGTTGTTGTACCAGATGAAACACTGCTGAAATTGGCGGCGGTTGATAACAGTGCAAAAATTATTCCAACACAACTGGAAATTGTTGATATTGCGGGTCTGGTGCGTGGCGCATCAAATGGCGAAGGGTTGGGAAATAAATTCTTGGGCAATATTCTGTCGACCGACGCGATTATTCACGTTGTGCGTTGTTTTGAAAACGACGATATAGTGCATGTAAACGGCCGTATTGACCCATTAGACGATATTGAAACGATTGAAACAGAACTGATGCTGGCCGATATGGAAAGCATGGAAAAACAGATTAAAAATCTGGAAAAAAAGGCGCACGGTCTGGATAAAAACGCAATCAAATTATTGGCGGATGCAAACGCGATTTACGCTTGTCTGAAAAGTGGTACGCCTGCGCGTAATTCAGGTGTAGATGCATCGCCGTTTAACCTGTTGACGGCAAAGCCGGTTATTTACGTATGTAATGTCGAAGAATCCGCCGCTGCAACTGGTAATAAATATTCTGATGCTGTACGTGCCAAATACGGCGATGCCGCACCTGTATTGGTTATTTCATCAAAAATAGAAATGGAAATTTCCCAGATTGTGAATCCAGATGAACGAAAAATGTTTTTGGATGATTTAGGACTGAAACAATCCGGTCTGGAACAAGTTATTAAAACAGGGTATGAAACGCTGGGGCTGCAAACATTTTATACTGTTGGTCCAAAGGAAGCACATGCATGGACAATCACGCGCGGTATGACTGCGCCACAGGCCGCCGGTAAAATCCACACTGATTTTGAAAAAGGTTTTATTCGTGCCGAAATTATTTCGCCCGCCGACTATATTGCGCTGGGGGGCGAGGTTGCCGTCAAAGAAGCCGGAAAAATGCGTCTGGTTGGCAAAGAATATGTTATGCAAGAAGGCGACATTTGTCATTTCTTGTTTAACAATTAAAAAACATCAAAAAAGGCCGGTAAATACCGGCCTTTTTTAACATTATTTTTCGCTGTTTATGGCGTAATAATATTCCAATTTATCGTGGTCATAATCCTCTATTCTGCCCGATGGTAATACCAGCATACGGGTGATACCGATTTGTTCAACAAAGTCCGGATTATGGCTGACCACGATAATTGTGCCGGTAAAATCCCTGAAATTATCACCAATTACGCGTTGCGTTTCTGGGTCCAGATGATTCGTTGGTTCGTCCAGAATCAACATATTTGCACGTCGTAGTAAAATCTTGGCCAATGCAACACGGGCGCGTTCCCCAGGCGACAGCACAGACACCTGTTTGAATACGTCCATATCATAGAACAAGAAATTAGCCAACACTGCGCGCAGTTGCTGGTCGGTGTAATCATCATTGGCAACATTTTCCAGAATTGTTTTGTCGGGTGACAATCCCTCTAATTCCTGTGCATAGTATGCAATATCGGTCTTTGGATTTATATTAATCGTGCCGCGTTCTGGGGACAGTTGCCCCAGTATCAATTTCAGCAGTGTTGATTTACCAGTACCATTTTCACCACAGATTAAAAAACGTTCACCGCCCGTGATGATAAATGATAAGTTTCTGTATAACAACTTTGCATTTGGATACCGAAACCACAGGTTATCAACCATAATCGGGTGACGCGCACCATCACGCATGGGCGATAAATCCATCTTTAACTTTTTGTATACGGTTTCACGTTCAATTCTGTTTTTTAGCACGTGTTCCAAAATCGCCGCACGAACATTGCCCGCGCGCTTCATAGCGTGATTGGTCGGACTGGCCGCACTCGCGCGTGCCACAAAATCAGACAGGTGTTTTATCTGGCGTTCTTGGTTTTCAATCGCATTTGCGCGGGCGCGTTTGATTTCGCGTAATTTTACCTGATAGTCATCATAATTCCCAGAAAACACAGATATCTTTTTTGTAACCTTGTCCACGTATAAAATCTTGTTCACAATATTGTTCAAAAATTCACAATCATGACTGATAATTAAAACCATACCGCGATATTTTTTCAGGTAATTACAAACCCAATCCTTGGTCGTTGCATCCAAATGATTTGTTGGTTCGTCCAATAATAAAATTTCCGCCATAGAATATAATAAGCGCGCAAATGCAACCTTGGACTTTTGACCACCCGACAGGTCGCGCAACCGCATATCCAGCATATCCGAATCAATATGCATATTGTCGATAATTTCCAGCAACGTGTCTTCGGCGGTATAGCATTCGTAATAGTCCAGTTCTGATTGTACATGGTCTATATCTGATTGAACCTGTGCGTCATCAGGTGTGTCTGCGATTTGTTGATACAGGTTTTGCAGTTGTTTTTCTAGTTTCGCTATTGGGCGACCTGTTGTTAAAAATTCCCAAACGGTGATTTCAGGATTTGTAATTTCAATTGTTTGTGGCAAATATCCCAAACGCGCACCGCCGGTATCAATGCGTCCCGCATCGGGCAATAATTCACCTAATATCAATTTGAATAATGTGGTCTTGCCTGCACCATTTACACCAACAATACCAACCTTGTCCCGCGACGACAGGTTAAATTCTGCATTGTCGTACACAACTGTTGTGCCAAAAGATAAAGATAGAGATGACGCATACATGTCGAAAAAATCAATCTGAAATCATCTGTTCCAGTTTTTCTGTGTACTTTGTAATTTCGCTGTCGATAGCGGAAATCTGCCCACGCGCGTCATCATCCGCATCGCCACGCAATATATCAGTGGTTAATTTTTGTTTTTGTTCTTGTAATTTTTTCAAGTAATTTTGCAATTTTAACGACGTGATATAACGTTCTGCTCCGCGCGCATCCATATTCATATCTGGTGCGTCGCCATCTAATGAAATGTTCAATTTTGCCAAAAATTCCGCATGACGTTCGGCAATCTCTGGAAATTTATTTGTAATAAATATCAGTGTATTACGTGTAATGGCATCAATTTCTGGGACGGCAACCTGCGCCGATTGCTGTTTACGTGACCATTTATGCCACTGATTAAACTTGCGCGAATTATATTCATTTTCATATTCTGCGCGCAATGCAATATCAGGGATTTTACTGGTTTCTGTTTTAAGGAATTTTTCTGCCTGTGCACGTCCCCCTGGGGTTGACACAATATAATTGTTGTTTGCTGTGTTCCACAGAAAGTCGGTCAAATTTTCCGATGCGTCAATAATTGTGCGCATAGCGTCCGCGCCGGAATTTTTCAAAATTTCATCAGGGTCTTTACCACCAGTAACAAATGCAAATCTGATATCAGAATCATCACGTACAAATGGTAATACAATATCAGCGGCGCGAACTGCGGCCTTGCGTCCTGCGTTATCGCCATCAAAACAAAATACAATATTACGATTTGCCTTGCATAAAATTGCCAGATGGTCTTCGGTCAATGCTGTCCCCAGTGGCGCAACTGTTTCTGGAAAACCGTGGCATTGCATTTGAATTGCATCAATTTGCCCCTCTACAATAATAGTACGATTATTCCGGTGAATACTTTCGCGGGCAAAATTAAATCCAAAAATAGTTTTACGTTTATGAAATATTTCTGTGTCAGATGTATTTATATATTTTGGTTCAGAACCGTCCAAACTGCGACCTGAAAAAGCGACAATTTGTCCGCGCGCGGAAAATATAGGAAACATCAATTTATCGCGAAAGAAATCGTACATTCCATAATCACCGCGACGACATAAACCAGTCCCCAACAAAATATCTTGTTTTGTATTTATAAATTTATTTGCAATAAAATTATTTTTAGGCGCATACCCCAAACGATACTTTTTTATCATATCATCGGTAAATCCACGACGACGAATATATTCCAACGCAACTGTGCCCGCGGGGGTAAATAACTGCTTTTGATATTCGGCCGCTGCACGTTCCATAACATCAAAGTATGATTCTTCGCGGGCGACAATTTTTGGGTCACGTGGCTTGAACTCTGGTAATTTCATTCC
>UROD01000002.1 GCA_900549365.1 uncultured Rickettsiales bacterium
GGCTGGGTATGGTATTACTGATTCAATGACCGCGGGACAAATCAAGACGGCGATTGACGAGGCCAAGCTTGCAAGTTCTGTCGATTTGACTGCTTATTATAAAAGGGGCGAAACCGACGAATTATTAAATGCCAAGCAGAACGCATTGACCCCGGAACAAATCGCAGCGGCAAATTCTGGTATCACGGCAGGTGATGTTACAACGTATAACAAATATGCGGGTTTGATTGCGGCGAATGCGGCGACGGCAACAGATGCTGCAAACGCAGCGCAAAACGCCCAAACCACCGCGAATAATGCAGCGGCGGCGGTTGCGTCTAAACTGTCGGGGCCGGATGGGTCTGGTACATATTTGTTGACGGTGAACGGTAATTCGAAAAAATGGACATCTGTCCAAATTATCGATGGAAATGGTGACCCTATAACAGAGTGATAACCAAATGAAAAGAGTTTTGTGTCTGAATTCCCGCCATAATCGAGAGATTTAGAACAAAAAAACGAAAGAATGAAGAAAGGAACGAAAAATGAAAATCAAAAACATTGCATTCTCTGGATTTATGGCGGCAATTATGCTGTCAACCGGTGCGGCAATGGCTGCGCCACAAATCGCCAGCAAGGCATATGTTGATAATAAATCAACATCTGCGGCAACAGCAGCGGTTACTGCGGCGTTAAATGAAAATGGTGCAATTAAAACTGCATTAGATGCCAAGGCAGATGCCAGCACAGTTGCGGAAGTAAAAACAACTGCTGACACTGCAAAGTCCACAGCGGACGAAGCCAAGGCAACAGCCGACGCAAACAAGAGCGCGATTGAAAACACACAAACTGGTTTGGCCGCAACCAAGAAAGTTGCAGATGATGCCGCCGCCGCCGCCGCCGCCGCCGATACCAAGGCAGGCAATGCACAGACAGCCGCCGAAGCAGCACAAGCCACTGCAGACGCTGCCGCGACAAAGACAGAATTGACCAACGGTTTGGCACTGAAAGAAGATACCTCAAATAAAACTGGCAACATCACCACAGATAATCAGAATTCTGCGTCTTTGTTCCCAACAATCGGTGCTGTTACTGAATGGACAAACAACAAGATTACAGAGTTGAGTAAATCTGGTCTGCCGGTCAACCCAGATAACATCAATGACAATTCTATTGGTGGTTCAAAATTGTCAAATGGTGCAGTTACAACTGAAAAAATCGCAGATGGTGCGGTAACCGAAGGCAAACTGTCCACAGAACTGGCGGGCAAGGTTAACAATGCGCAAACATCAGAACAAGTATCTGCTGCAATCGCCGATGCAATCAAAAATAAAGCCGACAAAGCCACAACATTGGAGGGTTACGGCATCACAGACGCAATGACAGAAACTGAAGTCAAGGGTTATGCGGTTCCAAAACCAAGCACAGAATGCACCGCGGAATCCGGCCGTTGCGTATTGTCTGTTGATACAGCTGGTTTACCATACTGGATGGACGTGACAAAACCAATCGATGACGAAACATCAGGTAACTAATAAAAATAAAATAAAAACTAAAAAAGAAAGGAAAGAAAAATGAAAAAATTAACAGCTGGCATTTTGACAGTTATGCTGGGAATCGTTGCGGCGAACTCTGCTGATGCTTCTATCGCATCCAAGGGTTACGTTGATGCCCAGGTTAAAACAAGCGTGTCAAATGCAACATTTGAAACATTCAAAACAGCAAACACAGCAGAAATCGCTGATGCCAAGAAAGCCGGCACAGATGCGGCCGCAGCATTAGCAACATACCAAGAATCTAATGATACCGCTGTTGCAGCAAAAGCAGATACTGCAACCGTAAACGCAGACTTGGCCAAGAAACAGAACAAATTGGTATCAACAGATAACGTTGTTATCAATGACGACAACACAATCACATTGAAAGGCATCGCCACAGATACAGGTTTGGCGGATTTGCAAAAAACAGTTGGTGAACATACCACAACATTGGGCACGTTGACTGGCGACGGTGATGGTTCTATTGCAAAATCTATTGCTAATGCAATTTCTGGCGAAGTAACCCGTGCAGATGCTGCATATGCAACCGCCGCACAGGGTGCAAAGGCCGATACAGCAGTTCAGCCAGCGGCGATTGCCGATATGGAAACAAAAGCAAATGCAGCTGCGACATATGCGACCAAGGCCGCATTGGATGCTAAGGCAGACAAATCAACAATCGGTGAAGTTGAAACTGGTAAAACAGTTGTCCAAATGATCGCTGATGCCAAGAGTGCTGTATCTGGTGATACAACTGCATTGCAGACACGTGTCAAGACAATCGAAGACAGCGATGTTATGGCATCTGGCGCAACCAAGGCAAAGATTGACGCAATCGCAACCAACACCACAGGCGTTGCTGACAACAAAGCAGCAGTAGCAGCGGTTACCAAAGATTTGGCAGATAACTATACCAAGACAGCAGATTTGGGCACATTGGCCAAGGCAGCCCCTGGCGAATGCGCAGAACCAACCAAGAAATGTGCGTTGGTATTTGATGGTACCAAATATACTTGGGAAGTTATCGAACGTGATGCTGAAAACCAGTAATCAGAAAAATAATTGTGTCGTGCCCACACAATGGGCATGACACATAGTCAGGGTTTTAACAGGTTATAAAAACGAAGGTTTTGGGAAAAAATGAAAAGATTAACAAGTATTTTAGCGATTTCTGTGATTGCGGTTATGTCCGCAGGTGCGGCGCGTGCTGATATCGCATCAACAACATATGTTGATAACAAAGTATCGCCAGTTTCCGCCAAGGCAGATACCAATGCCGGTGAAATTGCAACATTAAAATCAGGCAAGCAAGATAAATCAGCGATGGTTGATTCAACCAGCGAGAACTTGGCTGAAACAAACGATACCAACTATCCAACTGTTGCAGCGGTATACACCATTGCAGCCAATGCATTGGGTACCCAAGTTAACAATAAGTTAGACAAGAAGTTTACAGGCGATGCCAACAAGAGCAAAGCAGTAATAACAGATGCTAATGGTGCAATCACCACAGGTACAATTTCGTCCGCAATGATTACAGATGGTACAATCGTAAATGCTGATATCGCAGATAATGCGGCCATCGCACAGTCCAAAATCGCAGGTTTGGCGGGTTCTATTGCCGATGCCAAGAAAGCTGGTACAGATGCGGCGTCTGCGTTGAACACTTATAAAACATCTAATGATGCTGCGGTGAAAGCAGTGAAGACGACGGCTGATAATACAGCGGCTGCGGTGAACAATGCGACAACAGGTTTGGCAGCAACCAAAAAGATTGCGGATGACAATGCTGCGAAGTTGAAAACTATGGCGACCAGCGAAACCGTAACCGCATTGACAACACGTGTTGGAACTGCTGAAACTAACATCACGAGTTTGCAGAATGGAAAACAGGATAAATTGGTTTCCAGTGGCGCAAATGCGAACATCAGTGGTTCAAATGGTGTAACCGTTACAGTCGGCACTGATGGCAAGGTTGCTGTTTCTGGTAATCAGAGCGCAATTGACACAGCAATTGGTGGTAAATTGGGTAAAAACGAAAATGCTGTATCTGCAACCAAAGCAACCCAAGATGGCAGTGGTAACATAATTACAGCAACATATGCCACCAAGACAGAGTTGGGAACCAAGCAAGATAAATTGGGTTACACAGCTGAAAATGCAGCGAACAAGGTAACAGCGATTTCGTCAACATCAACAGATACCCAGTATCCAAGTGCCAAGGCCGTTTACACTGAATTGGCGAAAAAACAGAACAATATCACGATTGATTCTGAATTGAGTTCAACCAGCACAAACCCAGTACAGAACAAGGTGGTAAATAATGCACTGGCGGGTAAACAGGCAACATTGACCCCTACACAGTTGAACGCGGCAAATTCTGGGATTACAGAGGCCAAGGTAACCACGTATGATGGGTATGGTGCGAAAATTACGACCGCTCAGAACACTGCTAATACTGCAAAAACAACGGCAGAAGCGGCAATTGCAGCACCTGCGGCCGCCACAATCAGTACCGATGGCGTGTATACACTGACAATGAAAGTTGTTAATGGTACAAAAACGTATGCTTGGGAACAGATTGGTCGTTAATGCATGATAAAAAACATGGTATGGCGTGAACGCTTTTGCGTCATACCATGTACAAAAGGCACTTGCCATAAAACAGGATTTTTTGGTATTATATTACTGAGAGATTGAATATACAGAATGTAGAGTCATGAAATATATTAAAAGTATCTTTGCTGTTTCGATTGTTGCCATGGCTGTGGTGGGAAATGCGCGTGCAAGTATCGTATCGCAAACAAACATCGTTGGCGGTTCAAATGTATCTGTAAATGTGCCAAAATCTGGTACTAACGCGGGCAAGGTTGTTATTTCTGCAACTGATACGAATACGACGTATACAACAGGTACAACGACATATTCTGGTACAACAAAATTGTACACGGGGACGGGCAGTGCGACCGATGGTACGCTGACCCAAAAAGCAATTAAAGATGCGTTGGATGGCAAGTTGTCCACATCTGGTACGGCGGCCAAAGCAACGGCTGATGCCAGCGGTAACACAATCACATCAACATATGCCACCAAGACAGAGTTGGGAGGCAAGCAAGATAAATCAGCGATGGTTGATTCAACCAGCGAGAACTTGTCTGAATCAAACGATACCAACTATCCCACAGTTGCAGCGGTATACACCATTGCAGCCAATGCATTGGGCACCCAAGTTAACAATAAGTTAGACAAGAAGTTTACAGGCGATGCCAACAAGAGCAAAGCAGTAATAACAGATGCTAATGGTGCAATCACCACAGGTACGATTTCGTCCGCAATGATTACAGATGGTGCGGTAACATCCGCCAAGATTGCCGACGGTACGATTGCAACGGCTGACTTGTCGGGCGGTTCTGTTACGACAGCAAAAATTGCTGACTTGAACGTGACCGAGGGGAAAATTGCGGCAAACGCAGTTACCACTGCAAAAATCAAGGACGCGAATGTTACCACGGCCAAGGTAGCGGATGGTGCAATCACATCTGCCAAGATTGCTAATGGTACGATTGCGGAAGCGGATTTGTCTGACGCGGTTAAAACGAAACTGAATGCAACTGTTCAGACATTTAACCCTGCGTCGGCAACAGCGGGCCAGTATGTGACTCACTTTACCAAAAAAGGCACAACCGTTACAGCAGAAACAGCATATGTCCAGATTCCTGTTGGTTCGGCAACCGCGCCGACCAGCGTGGCATCAATCTGGGTTGAATAAAAAACGCGCCACCGGCGCGTTTTTTCAAAGTTCAAAGTTCAAAGTTCATCCGTCTCCGCTGGTGCTCCGCCGCGATAAAAATTTTGCGCGCTGCGCTACGCTTGCTCGCAATGACGTTGTTTTTTGTGCATGTGTCGCCTGCGGACTTCGTCCTTGCCGCAACCTTCGCGTACCGCTCGGTTTCATTGCGAGTGTAACGAAGCAATCCAGTTGATAGTGTTGCGTAGCACATATATATTGCCTGTGCAGGGCAAGGACGCAGGCGACACATTTTTAAGTTTTATATTCTAAAACTATGTCACTATATTGCATTCTGGCCTAGAACAGTGATATCAGGCAGATGCCCAGACCGGCGGCGATAATCGCGCCCAATGTCAATGGCCAGAAATATTTTTTCACGATTGTGTTCGCATGTTCTTGGAAACGCCACAGTAAATAACCAACAATTGCAAAACGCCCCGTACGGAATATTGCAGATACGCCCAAGAATAATAAAATTGGATAACCTATGAATCCCAACCAGATTGCCAGCAATTTATACGGAATCGGTGTCACCGCGGTCAGCACAATAATCAATATGCCGTACCGTGAAAACATTGGTTTGATTGCTGTTTCTATCAATTCTGGGTTTGAAAATGTTGTTATCAGCCACATGCCAACAGAATCATACAGCCATGCACCAATCATATACGCAATCGCACCACCAACAATTGAGCCCAATGCCGCAGCCACAGTGATGGGCAGAGCGCGCCTTTTGTTCGCAATTATGGGCGGGGTCATAAATACCTCTGGCGGGACAAATAAAAATATAGATTCACAAATTGTTAGTAAAAATACAATCCATGTGTATATGGGACTCTCGGATTTTTTCAGAATATATTCAGCAAACTTCATTGATTCTTTCCTGCTGTTGAACAAAATTTACTTGATTGTAAATGAATATCGGCTACATTACAATCAGATAATGATACAGGGGTGATTTTTATGCCAAGAAAACAAATGCCAAGTAATTCCAATCGCGCGGGGCGCGTCGCGTCCAAGGTTCAGACACTGGTCGCAGAAATTCTGCGTGATGATTACAGCGATGATAAATTGCTGGCGGGGGTGTCCTTGGTTGGGGCGGTTGCGCATGGCGGGTTGCAGTTCGTGCGGCTGTTTTATTATTCGCGTGATAAAAACATTCCCGCGGTGCAACAACGTTTGGACGCGATTACACGTATGGTACGCTTTGAATTGGCGGCACGTATGAATCAGAAATATGTGCCAGAAATTCGTTTTGAATATGACGATACATTGGAACGCGCCGCGCGAATTGACGCTTTGTTGGAAAATCTGTAAAATATTGCCCGCCGTTTGGTGGGCAGTTTTTATTTACTGGATTGCCACGGCTCTGCTTGCAATGACAAATGTAATATGAAAAAAATACGGTTGAAAATTACAATATACTGGTGTATCATTGCCGCATGCATCAAAAAAATATCAGAAATTTTGCAATTGTTGCACATATTGATCATGGTAAATCGACGCTGTCTGATCGGCTAATTGAGTACACAGGCGGTCTGCAATCGCGCGAAATGAAAGCCCAAGTTTTGGATTCTATGGATATAGAACGCGAACGTGGCATTACAATCAAGGCCCAGACAGTGCGTCTGAACTATCATGCGCGTGATGGGCAAACGTATCAGTTAAATTTGATGGACACGCCGGGGCACGTGGACTTTTCTTATGAGGTGTCGCGCAGTTTGGCTGCGTGCGAGGGGGCATTGATTCTGGTCGATGCAACCCAAGGAGTTCAGGCCCAGACGTTGGCAAATGCTTATTTGGCGTTGGACAACGATTTGGAAATGTTGCCGGTGCTGAATAAAATTGATTTGCCGTCCAGCGATGTAGAAGGTACGCGTCAGCAAATAGCAGATGCAATCGGGCTGGACGCGACAAATGCCGTATGCGTTTCTGGGAAAACAGGTGCGGGCGTGCCCGAACTGTTGGAAGAAATCGTTCATAAATTGCCCGCCCCACACGGTAATGAAGATGCCCCAACGCGCGCGTTGTTGGTGGATTCGTGGTATGATTCTTATCTGGGGGTGGTGGTTTTAGTACGCGTGGTTGATGGAAAATTATCACGTGGGCAAAAGATAAAGTTTTTGGCAACTGGTGCGGAATATACGGTTGAAAAAATCGGATATTTTACACCCAAGATGGTTGATGTTGATACCCTGAATACTGGTGAAATTGGTTTTATTATCACGGGTATGAAAACAATTCATGATTGCAAGGTTGGTGATACAATTGCCGATGCCAAGGTGGCGGCCGCCACTGGGGCAGAGGCATTGCCAGGGTTCAAACCGTCTGTGCCTGTGGTGTTTTCGTCATTCTTTCCCGTGGCCGCGGACGATTATCCGACATTGCGTGAAAGCGCGGAAAAGTTGGCGTTAAATGACGCGTCGTTTATGTTCACAACCGAAAAATCATCTGCGCTGGGGTTTGGGTTGCGCTGTGGATTTTTGGGATTATTGCATATGGAAATTATCAGCGAACGCCTGTCGCGCGAATTTAATTTGTCGTTGATAAATACTGTGCCCAGCGTGTTATACAAGGTCTATATGCGTGACGGCAGCGAAATGGATTTGGAAAATCCAGCAGATATGCCTGATGTGACGAAAATTCAATCTATTGAAGAACCATGGGTTCGTGCCACAATTATGATGCCAGATAAATACATGGGCGGAATTATGTCGCTGTGTGCGGAACGCCGTGGCGTCCAAGAAAACGTATCTTATGTTGGTAATCGTGCGGTATTGGTGTATCAATTACCGTTGGCAGAAATCGTGTTTGATTTTTATGACAGGGTAAAATCTATATCTTCGGGGTATGCATCATTTGATTATGTCGTTAATGGTTATCAACCATCTGATTTGGTCAAGGTGTCAATTCTGGTTAACGATGAAAATGTTGAACCGTTATCTTTTATGTGCCATCGCATGTTCGCAGAACGTCGCGGTCGCCAAATTGTGGAAAAACTGAAAGACCTGATACCACGTCATCAGTTCAAAATTCCATTGCAGGCGGCCATTGGTGGCAAAATTATTGCGCGTGAAACAATTGCGGCGTATCGTAAAGATGTGACTGCAAAATGTTACGGCGGGGATATAACCCGTAAACGCAAACTGTTGGAGAAGCAGAAGGAGGGGAAAAAACGTATGCGCACATTTGGGAATGTTGAAATTCCACAAAGCGCATTCATAAACGCACTGAAAGTGTCGTAACAAAAGGAGCCCACGATGCTGATTGACAGAATATGGTACTATATAAAAACAGATACCCAGACGCGCGCCACGGATCGGCTGCGTTATCAAGAACTGAAAATGCAAGAGCAGGTGTTGGCCAAGGAAGCATGTGATGCATATGCCGAAATGAGAAAAGGGGCGTGTGTTGTCGTGACGTTTCATGAAGGCGAAAATTGGGCCGATGATTATCCCTGCTTTGCATATTACAATACGCATATTTGCCCGCATTTCAGCGAAAACAAGATATGTAATGTGACCGGTTGTAATTCATATCCCGCAAAGCACAAGTATGACATTGCGTACGCGAAGTGGTATGAGGCACATCGCTGTATTAAAAACTTCTGGCGTGATGCACACATTGCACATAATACAAACGGCAAATAACCCAAGGGGGTATAAAATGATACTAGCCAAAATAAAATATTTATTGAAAACAGACAAGGCCACGCGCCGCGCCGATAAAAATGAATATAATATATTGAACGAAAAATACATTAAAACATTCAAAGATGAACAAGATGCCTTTGATGATATGACCATTGTACGTGTGTGCGAAAAAAATAAGCCACAAATGTCTGATAATGCATGCCGTATATCTGTGATTGCTGCCAAGACCGGTCAAATCCGTGATGTTCGTGAATGCGTGTTCTTTAATCGTAATGGTTGTGGTCGTGTGTATTGTCCTTGTTATCCCCAGATGGAAAAATGGGTTCGCGCCCGTACAGAACGCGCTGTATACACCAAAGCATTGAAATGCTTTTGGTTGGACAAGGTAAAAACACGTGGTGGTAAATAAATATTGGGGGGAATTATATGTTTACAGATGCTATAAAATATTTTTTCAAAACCAGTGCAATACAACGCCAGTTTGATAAAAAACGTTATGACGCACTGAAAAAATATTATGCGGAATTGGACAACGCGGTTTATGACACATGGCAAAATATTAGTGTCGATTTCCCTGAATTTGCAAATCTGCAAATGTTCGGGGGCTGGTGTATGAAAAACCGCCGCACAATGTCAGGAGATTTGACACAATTTATCAATACTGTGGAATACAGTGTTCCATGTAAAGATTTTAATGAAAATGCATGTTGTGCTAATCGTGGGTGTCCAATGTATGCAAAAAATAAAGAGCATTTTAATGCTGTGCACAAACGCAATATTGTAAAAAAACAGTTGGACTCGTTCTGGGCTGATATATACCAGCACAGATTTCAGAAATAGGAGAAAATTATGTTGATTGACAAGATAAAATATTTTTTCAAAACCGACAAAACAACACGTGCATATGATTTTGCACAATATCGCCAAATCAAGCGCGCCTGTGCAGAAAAACAGCGAGATGTTACAAATGCAATGTGTGAAGTTATGCATACAGAAAATTGCTTTTGGATTGAACCAGACGAATCGGATAGAAATATCGGGTTCTTGGTACCGCAACAGTGTTATACTAAATTCTGCCCACAGTTTAATGACACAAAACCATGCGTATGTACTGCGTGTCATGCGTATAAACTGAATAAAAAATTTTTTGATGTACGTGATGAATACGTAGCGTTATCTGATTCCAAATATTCTTTTTGGAAAAACGCCAGTCGTCGTACCCCAGAACAACGCGCTGCGCGCGCTGACGAGGCCCAGCGTGTATATGTAAAGCGTGAACGCGAATTGTCTGAAAAATGTGCCATTGCCGCCGAAAAACAGCGTGCGGCGCAGGATGCGATTTGTACCCCATTGTTTGTACAATCAGACACCCCACGGCGTGAAAGAGAAAACTGCTTGCAAGATGTACATTATGACTCGATGTCTTATTGCGCAGATTACGACCATGGTTTAGACATCAATGTTGTAGAATCATGTAAACATTTCAACCCAGACAGTGTTTGCAGCCAAGAAAAATGCCCGTATCATATCAATAACAAAAATATGATTCAAGCAACCAAAGAATTCAAAGACGCCCAGCGTGAATACCGTAATTTCACGGGTAAAGTATGGGAAAAATCAAAATGATAGATAAAATTCTGTATTATCTTAAAACCACACCTGAAAAACGTGCCGCAGACAGGGCGGAATATGATGCGTTGATACGAAAATATGAAAAACAATTGGGCAAGGTTGCGGCAACAGAGGCGGCGTTGCACAGTCCTGTTTTGTCAGATGCCGAATTTCGCAATTCGGAAAAATTCTGCATTATGCACAGAACGGTGCGCGTAAATGATTATTTGAACGATTCGTTAAATGGTCATTTGCCAATGATGGCACAGGAACAAAGGTGTTCTTTGTATCGCCCGTACAAGGGGAATGGGGCGTGTTGGCGCGGCCTGTGTCCGTGTAATGCGAAAAATCTGGCGTATTTTGCCGCACGCAAGTATCAACAGAAACTGGAACATATGTTAGATATGTTCTGGGCCAAGAAATATGCGCGCGCCAGATAATATCGGGATAATAAATTATGTTGTTAAAAAAAGTAAAATATTATTTGAAAACATCGGAAACGCAGCGCGCGCTTGATGCCCAAGATGGCGCAGATTTGGCACGCGAATATGTTGCCATAAAAACAAAGCGTGATGCGGCGTTTCAAAAAATATCGTGGGTATTATCATGTGATGATATGAACGTTGGTTTGAACTGCGTAAAGCAGGGGGTGTTCAGGGAATATTATTGTCCGGACTTTTCACCAGATGTGCCATGTAATAATCCTGCGTGTAGATTGCGTGATGCCAATAATCAATATGTTAAATGCAATCAAGAATTTCAGATTGCACGCGCAAAGTTAGATGAGTTTTGGGCTGAAAAATACAACAAGGTAAAATAATATGTTCGCGAAAATAAAATATTTATTGAATACCACACCCGCACAACGTGCGGCAGACAAGGCAGAATATGATGCGCTGAATTATCAGTGCGATAAATTGTATCATGCGCGTGAATTGGCGTACGATGCAATTTGCAAGTGTGCGCAACCTGATGCAGATTTGTGGAATGTTTTGGCATGTGTAAAACAGCAGCGGGTGGATTTCTATGAACGCGCGTCGTTTTGGCATCAAGAAGAGTGCGAACATTTTTCATTTTTACGCCCATGCAAAAACGGAAAGTGCCCCAAGGTTTTGGCAAATCATTTATATATATCACGTAATAATGACTATGAACGTGCATTGAATAAATTGAATGATTTTTGGTCAGAAAAATACAAACGGGTAAAATAATATGTTTGAAAAGATAAAATATTACATCAACACAACATCAGCCCAGCGTGCATTATATTCGGCGGAATATAATGAATTGGCACATCGTGCGTCCAAGGCGAAATGTGACATGGATTATGCGTATGATGCGCTGGTCAGGGACGTGCCAGTTGATAAATCATTTTATTCTGTGTGCGGGTGTATGAAGGTTATGGAAATTCCGCCGGTCACGTTTGCTGATGTTTTAAATGCGCTGACATGCCCCAACGGCCCTGTAATTTTACGTAATGAATGTTGGTATTACAATCCGTCGCGGTCATGTAATCAGCGCGCGTGTCCATATCACGACAGAAATCAAAATTATTTTGTAAAACGCGAAATTTACCGTGCGGCGTGCGCGGTTCGGAACAGATACTGGCCAAATCTGTACGCGAAAATCAAATAAGGTTAGATGCAGGTAAAAAACAGAATAGGGGGCGCATCATGGCACATCAGTTCTTTTTTAATCCGTTTATTTTGGATAATTTGCCTGCGCCCAGTACTGGGTTTGATGTTGTTCAGGATTTATCCGAACCGCGTTTGCGTATGTATATTACCAGTCGCGGGGTAAAAACATTTTTTGTGCGTCATCGCAGCCACGGTCGTGACAAGCGTATAATTATTGGCAATTACCCAAATATGGATATCGAAGATGCGCGCGCCGCGGTGGCAGATGCACTGGTGCGTGCGGATGCACCAAAAAATAACAAGCGTCGGAAAATCAAATTCAAAAAATTTATTGATATATATATGGCGGCGCGCGTGCGTCGTGGGGCGGCATCGCGTGAAAAATTGGTGCGTTCTATCAATCGGCACTTGTCAGGATTGTTTGATAAAAATATTGCCGATATAACGCGTGATGATTGCGTTGCGGTAATTGATGGTATCAGTGGCGCGGCAATTCGTGGTCGCATGCAGGAATTATTACAGAGTATGTTTTCATACGCTTGTGATGAAGGATATGTGCCCATCAATCCCATTGACGATTTGCCCAAGGTTGTTCAAACGCGTCGTGTGCGTCCATTAAATCGTACCAGTTTTTATCGCTTGGTGCGGGCGATTAAATCGGTTAAATCGCCAAATATGCGTGCGGCATTTTTTATGTTGGTGTATGGGTTCGCGCCGAAATCGCACATCTTTGCAATGCAATGGCGGGACTTGGATTTCAATCATTACACATGGTGCGACAGACCTTTGTCTGATGCGGCGGTTGTGTTATTACAGAATTTGCCCCAAAACGGTCGTTGGGTTTTTGCGGGACGTGGGCGTGGGCATTTAACAGACCCGCGACGCGCGTGGCGTGCGGTTGCAAATGCCGCGGGCGTGCCAAATTTAACGATGGACGATGTGCATAAATTTTTGATGCGTCAACTGGTTTGGGCGTCTGACCGCGAAGATTTACGTACTAATATGAATAACCTGTTGACGGAATTGATGGCATAAGCACACAAAAGTACTTTTGTCAAGGTGTTGTTACCGTTTGTTATAATTTCTTGACACTGGTGCTGTAAAATGATAGTTTTACATAATGACGTCCCAAAGTGGACAGCAAATTTAACCGAAACAAAGGATAAAAAATGACAACTTTTGAAAAAGTAAAAAAAATCGTAGCTGAAAAACTGAATGTAAAAGAAGATACAATTACCGAAGCTTCTACATTCGTTAACGATTTGGGTGCTGATTCTTTGGATGTTGTGGAATTCGTTATGGAAGTTGAAAAGGAATTTGATATCACAATTCCAGACGAAGAAGCAGCGAAATTGAATACAGTTGGTGATGCTGTCAAATATATTGAAGCGCACCAGAAATAATCCCGCGTTTCTGTAATTAAATCCGTCGTGCAAATTTGCCGGCGGATTTTTTTACTGTATTTTGTTGCATAAACGGTCTATGATATGGGAGCAAGTTAAACTCTGACAAAGGAAAAATTATGAGAAGAGTAGTTATTACCGGTATGGGTATTGTTTCGCCGGTTGGCACAGGAATTGAATACGCATGGAAAAATGTGGTTGCGGGTAATTCTGGGATTCGCAAAATAGATACGTTTGATGCATCTGAACTGGCAACACAAATTGCTGGTATTCCCGTACATGGGACGGACGCCGGCCAATATAATCCAGAGGCCGTATTGGAACCGCGTGAAATGCGCAAGATGGACAAGTCAATCGCATACGGCGTTGTTGCCGCGGACGAGGCGTTGCGTGATGCGGGTCTGATTGACTATGATGGCGACAAAGAAAGAATTGGTGTTTCTATTGGTGCCGGTATTGGTGGGTTGACGTCAATATATGAAAACTGTTTGGAATTGTTTAATGGTGGTCCACGTCGTATCAGTCCGTTCTTTATTCCAAAATCCATCATCAATATGACTGCGGGGCACGTTTCTATCAAGTATGGATTAAAGGGTCCAAATTTGGCGGTTGTGACGGCGTGCGCAACAGGGGCGCATTCCATTGGCGAAGCGGCGCGTTTAATCCAGCACGGTGATGCAGATATTATGGTCGCAGGTGGAACCGAGGGCGCGATTGATAAAATCGGTATTGCGGGCTTTAACGCTATGAAGGCATTGTCAACCCGTAATGATAATCCGGCTGCTGCGTCGCGTCCGTGGGACAAAGACCGTGATGGTTTCGTTATGTCCGAAGGGGCCGGTGTCCTGATTTTGGAAGAATATGAACACGCGGTTGCCCGTGGTGCAAAGATTTATGCAGAGGTTGCAGGTTATGGTCTGTCTGGTGATGCATATCATATCACCGCCCCCGCGCCAGATGGCGAGGGCGGTTTCCGTGCAATGCGTGCGGCGTTGCATGATGCTGGATTGACGCCTGCTGATGTTGACTATGTCAATGCGCACGGTACGTCAACTGGGTTGGGCGACGTTGGTGAATTGGCCGCTGTTAAAAAGATGTTTGCTGGCGAGAAGGCATGTATGTCTTCAACAAAATCTGTGACCGGACATTTGTTGGGGGCGGCAGGCGCAGTCGAAGCGATATTCTGTGCGCTGGCGATTCGTGATGGCGTTGTACCACCAACAATCAATCTGGAAAATCCAGAAGAAGCCGTTGGCGATTTTGATTTGGTGCCGAACGTTGCCAAACATCGTAATGTTGATGTCGCAATCAGCAACAGTTTTGGCTTTGGCGGAACAAACGCCAGTTTGGTATTGAAAAAAGTGAAATAAAAAATGGGGCATTCGCCCCGTTTTTTATTAGAGCATAGATAATAGATTCGTGCAAAACAAAAAACACCACAAAAGTGGTGCTTTTTATTTTGGTCGGAGTGACTGGGTTGTAATTCCCACCGCAATGCGGCGGGCCATTTCGTTTGACCTACGGTCTACACGTAACCTGCGGTTTCACTGCGCGGCAATGTGTTGCCGCTTGTTCCGAACCAAACATTATTTCATAATGTGTGGTCGAACTGCGCAATTCCGCCCACAAAAAATACCATGCTGTTTTTGCATGGTATATTTTTCTGGTCGGAGTGACTGGGTTCGAACCAGCGACCTCTACGTCCCGAACGTAGCGCTCTACCAGGCTGAGCTACACTCCGAAAACAACTGCATTTTTACAAGACGGTGCAGATTATGCAACGAACAGGTGGAAAAAGCAATATCTTTTATTTCTCTTTTATACTTGTAAATATCAAAATTTTTGCCATATTTTATCAGGTATCAAAGAAAGGAAAAAACTATGTTCGCGTTACGTTTTTTGTCCAAGGACAAATTTGACAGCTATGAGGATTATCGTAAAAACGCTGTGCCGCATGTCCCAGACAATTTTAATTTTGCATATGATGTTATAGATGTTATCGCCGCCGAAGATCCGGACAAGGTTGCTTTGTTGTGGACAAATGATTTGGGTGAAAAAAAGACATTTACATTTCGTGATTTGTCGCTGATGTCAAATTCGGTTGCGAATTTCTTGGTGTCCCGTGGTTTGAAAAAGGGGGACACAGCGTTGTTATTTATGCGTCGTCGCTGGGAATACTGGGTTCTGATGATGGCTATGCACAAGGTTGGGGCGATTCCTATTCCATCAACCAACCAGTTAAAGGCCGAAGATATCAAATATCGTATTGATACGGCGGGTGTTGGGACAATTATTGCATTTGATGATGGTACGGTAATGAATGAAATCCGTAATGCCATTGGTGATTCCGCGGTTCAGTTGATTTCAAATGATGAAATTGCACGCGCCGTTACAACAGAATCAACCGAGTTTGCGCGTGTGCCAAACGAGAACAACGATACAATGGTAATTTATTTTACCAGTGGCACGACAGATTTACCAAAGATGGTCGCGCACGATTATACATACCCATTGGGGCATATCAACACGGCCGTATTTTGGCAGCGTCTGCGTGATGGCGATATTCATTTGACGGTTTCTGAATCTGGTTGGGCAAAGTGTTCGTGGGGCAAGATGTACGGTCAATGGATGGCGGGTGCGATTGTATTTGTGTACGATTTTTCTGGGATTGCCACAGCGCATGATTTATTGACTGCGGTGTCTGAAAATCATGTTACGTCATTCTGTGCACCACCAACCGCGTACAAGATGTTGATACATGGCGATTTGTCCAAATATGATTTGTCGTCATTAAATAAAGTCGATATCGCGGGCGAGGCATTGAATCCAGAGGTCTACTATAAATTCTTGGAACAGACGGGAATTAAACTGCGCGAAGGATTTGGTCAGACCGAAACATGCGTCATGTTGTTCACCAATGAATGGATTGAACCGAAACCAGGCAGCATGGGTATGCCTGCTGCGGGTTGGGATATTCAGTTATTGGACGAACGTGGTCGTCCTGTCCCAGATGACACCGTTGGTGAAATCTGTGTTTCGTTAAAGAATGGCAAACCATTAGGATTGTTCAAGGGGTATCACAATGCGGAAAAATTGACCGCGGCGGCGTTTCGTGATGATGTTTATCATACGGGTGATGTTGCGTATCGTGATTCAGATGGATATTTCTGGTTTGTGGGACGCAATGATGATTTGATTAAAACATCTGGGTATCGCGTCAGCCCATTTGAAGTAGAATCTGTTTTAATAGAACATCCTGCCGTGCGCGAGGTTGCCGTTACCGGTATCCCAGATGCGTCGCGTGGTATGGCGGTCAAGGCAACGATTGTCCTGAATAAATATTTTCAGCCAACTGAATTTCTGAAAGGGCAATTACAACAACATGTTCGTAATCGTACCGCACCGTACAAGTGTCCACGTGTGATTGAATTTGTAGACAGTTTGCCAATGACCATCAGTGGCAAAATCAAACGTGCGCTGATACGTACAATTGACAGTACGAAAAACACACTGATTGACCCAATCAAAACCACTATTTTGGGTAAAGACGAAGAAAAATAGCGGGCGCGTAATGAAACGAACCAGACGACGTTGTTTTAACGATTTGACGAAAATGGGGTTGACGATTGCCGCGCTGGTAATCGTTGGGTGCGTGTATTCGTTCGGTATAAAATCGCCGATTCGCAATGCGACAACATTTACATTGGCGCGTGGTGCATCGGTGTCGTCGGTTGCGGCATCGTTGTACGCTGGTGGTTTGATTACATCACCTGATGCGTTCAAATTTGCGGTGCGTATGCATGGGGGCAAAATTCAATCGGGGCGTTATGACATTCCGCGTCGCACCAGTGTGTGGCGTATTGCACATATGTTTGCAACGGGCGATGTTGCCGCAACAGTTGTTGTCATACCAGAGGGGTTGACCATTAAACAAATCAAGCAATTGTTGCTGACGCAACCTGATTTGTCGGGTGGGGTTGAATGCAGGGCAGGGCGCAGTGACGCTGTATGCAATTTGCATGATGGTGATATATTCCCCGATTCGTATCGTGTGGCAACCGGCACGTCGCGATTGGCGGTATTAGAACTGGCACGCAAAAAGATGGCCGGTATTGAGGATGCGTGGGCGCGCGCGGGACGCATTATGCCATCGCCGTTACGCAGTTGGAATGATGTTGTGACATTGGCGTCAATTGTCCAGAAAGAAACCCCGCGCGAATCGGAAATGCCAATTGTAGCCAGTGTGTATTTGAATCGTCTGCGCAAAAATATGCGATTACAGGCCGATCCAACCGTTGTTTATGCGCTGACAAATGGTTTGGGCGATATGCAGGGGGCGGCATTGTTGCGTGGGCACTTGCGCGTGGATAGTCCTTACAACACATACACGCATGGTGGGTTGCCACCAGCACCGATTGCCAATGTCGGTCAGGCGGCGATTCGCGCTGTATTGCGTCCGGCAGATACTAACTATCTGTATTTTGTCGCAGATGGACGTGGTGGACACAAGTTTGCAAATTCATATGACGAACATATTAGAAATCACGCTGACTGGCGCGAGATAAAAAAATTACGTAACGGGCAGTAAAAAGACGTCATTTGTTAATTTTTTTAATAATTTATTTTTTATAATAAAATGCTGTTTTTGATAAATAAAACGCCCAGATTTCTGGGCGTTTTAATGTTTTTTTGTGGAATCAAATCCGAATCGCGAACGCGCGTATTATAGCATATTTTTGGGGCTGGTGCAAAAATCTTTGCGGTTGAATATAGGTATAAATTCAAGGTACAATACAGGTAACTAGACAGTCAAATCTAGTGTTCTTTTAACAAAAGGGAAAGGATATATTATGAAAAAATTAGCTTTAACTTCCTTGATGGCTGTATTTGCAGTTTCTGCTGCGAACGCTGCGGTGATTAACGATAATCCGCTGTATCGTCCAATGCAGGGTCAGGCGTACAGTATTACTGGGTTGGAATCTCATTCCAAATCAACCAGTAATTGGGACGCGACCGAAGAATTGGCTTACGGTGTTACAGATAAATTAGCAGTTGGTATGGAATTATCTGCATCCGAAAGCAACTGGTTCGATAAATCCGGCATTGATACATTTGGTATCGGCGCAAACTATCGCGTATTTGAACAGAGTGGTTGGGCTGTCGATGTTATGGGTTCTTATGGTCTGTATGGCGTTCTGCCATATGGCGGTTCATTCTTGGACAAAGACGTAACAACTTACCAGTGGACAATTGGTGCACAGGTTGGCAAAGAATTTGGTAACCTGACATTGGCTGGTCACGTTGCGATGGACTATGTCAACAGCGAATCCTTTAACTGGAATGACGATGGCATTCATCAGGTTCGTTTGGGCTTGGATGGATTCTTGGCATTGGACAGCAACTGGGCATTGGTTGGTGGTGTTGAATACGCCGGTATTGCCGATGACAAACTGCCAAATGGTGCAAAGGTTGAAAATGCTGGCACATGGACAGGCACAGTTGGTGTGAACTATAACTTCTGTGACAACACATTTGTTGGCGCGTATGTTGGACGTGAAATGTCCCACACTGGCGCAGGCGAATGGTCAACAGATGCTGGTTTCGCATTTGGTGCTAAATTCGGTGCACAGTTCTAATATTTAATTGGAACAAATATGGGCCCGCGCAGATTGCGCGGGTCTTTTGTTTGAATTTCGTCCTGTTGTGTGCGTGATGGCATCGGCGGTACAATTGCACCAAGATGGCCAGATTGCGGAATTTTTTTGGAATTATATTGATAATCGGAATATGCGCGGCGTCGCGCGCCGATGTCGGCGACGTCAGTCGTATTGTAAAGTCCGGTGAATTTTCAGCGCATTTTGGGACGGCCTTTGTCACAGGTCGGACGCGCGATGGGCATTCGCAAACAGATTTTTCCGCCGGTCGCATACATGAAACCAGTTTGACATTGGATTACAGTCCTAATGACTTTTTTACTGTGCAATTCAGTACAGATAACGATTATTCCGATATGCAAATCGGGGCATTATATAAAATATGGACAACGCCCCCACTGAAATTCGAGGCCGGCGTGGCATACGGTCCCGCATGGACAAAACGGGCGACCGATGGCGTCCGATATGGTCGCAACAATGTAATATTAGATATGCGTTTGCATGGCGTGCGCTGGTCGCGCACACAATGGTCGGTCAAGGTATCGCCACAATTTGTAATGGATGATGACGGAAATTTCTGGAATATAAAAATTTCGCCACAAATTATGTACTATTTTGTTCAAAATCTGGCTGCTATCTTGGGCTTTGATTATGATTTTTTGCAAATTTCGCGTCCCAAAACAATATATAATCGTTCGGTCAGTGCCGAAGCAGTGTATAATATGTCGGACGCCGCATCGGTAAATCCATATGTAAAATACCATTTTGAAACCAAAGATGCCGACAATGAATTGATTGACTGTGATGACTATTGGAAATTTGGTGTCAGTTTTTCAGTTAAATTCTAATTTTTTGCCGTATTATTTCTTTGTCGATTAGTTAAATTGTACCAAGTTCGTTTTTGTCATTTGATAAAATTCTGTCAGCCCTTAAAATCAGGCGGTTTTGCAATGTTTGTTAAAGAATATTTCTTGACAATTCAGGGCGGTGTGGTTATAGTGTACTAGCTTTCCGTGTAAACAAGGAAAGAGAAAAACACAGAAAACTGCGACATTTTGCAGGTTTATAATCAGCGGCGCGCCGTTGAAATAAATCTGGTGGCAGGTTTTGTGCAGACAAAAAAGCAAGAACAAACAAAGAGATTTTGAATGCCAACAGTAAATCAACTGATTCGGAAACCTCGTAAAAAGGTCGTTGTGAAATCCACAGCGCCTGATATGATGGAAGCTCCGCAGAAGCGTGGTGTTTGCACACGTGTGTACACAACCACACCTAAGAAACCTAACTCGGCGCAACGTAAGGTTGCACGTGTAAAATTGGCCAATGGTCGCGAAGTAACCGCGTACATTCCTGGCGAAGGTCACAATTTGCAGGAACACAGCGTTGTTATGATTCGTGGCGGTCGTGTAAAGGACTTGCCTGGTGTTAAATACCACATTATCCGTGGTGTCTTGGATACCAAGGGCGTAGACAGCCGCAAGCAGGGTCGTTCCTTGTACGGTGCAAAGACCGGTAAATAATAAATCAACCAAAACACGTAATTAAATTTATGTGAGTAATCTGTGAAAGGCACAGACGAAGAAATAAAAGGAAATATAAAATGTCAAGACGTAAAAGTGCAGCAAAACGTGAAATTCTGCCAGATTCCAAGTACAACAATCTGGTTGTTGCAAAATGTATCAATGTAGTTATGTGGGACGGCAAGAAAGAAGTTGCCGAAAATATCGTTTATGGTGCATTAGAAAAACTGAAAAAAGTCGCAAAAGACGGTGATGAATTGACTGCTTTCTTGGAAGCCGTAGATGCATTGAAGCCATCTGTAGAAGTCAAGGGCCGTCGTGTTGGCGGTGCGACATATCAGGTTCCAGTAGAGGTTCGTCCTGTGCGTCAACAGACATTGGCGTTGCGTTGGTTGGTAATGTTTGCCCGTAAACGTGGCGAACGCGCAATGGAAGACAGATTGTTTGGTGAATTGCGTGATGCTTTGTCCGGTCAGGGTGGGGCGTTCAAGAAAAAGATTGATACCCACAAGATGGCAGAAGCCAACAAGGCGTTTGCTCATTTCCGTTGGTAATTAATTTATTAAAAAACAATCGGATTAAACACAAGACAAATAAATAAGGAAAGAATCTATGTCAGTCGGAAAAACCGCTCCTTTACATATGTACCGCAATATCGGCATTATGGCTCATATTGACGCGGGTAAAACAACAACATCAGAACGTATTCTTTTCTATACAGGGAAAACATACAAAATCGGCGAAGTTCACGATGGTGGCGCGACGATGGACTGGATGGAACAAGAACAAGAACGTGGTATTACAATTACATCTGCGGCAACAACATGCTTTTGGCGTGATCACCGTATCAATCTGATTGATACCCCGGGACACGTGGACTTTACAATGGAAGTAGAACGTTCCTTGCGTGTTTTGGACGGTGCTGTTGCAGTGTTTGAATCTGTGTCCGGTGTTCAGCCACAGACAGAAACAGTATGGCGTCAGGCAGACCGCTATAACGTTCCACGTATTTGCTTTATCAATAAGATGGATCGTATTGGTGGTAATTTCTTCCGCTGTGTTGATATGATTCGTGAACGCTTGGGCGCAAACCCATTGGTTGTTAATTTCCCAATCGGCGCAGAATCTGATTTCCGTGGCGTTGTTGATGTCGTTGAAATGCGCGCTATTGTCTGGGAAGATGACTTGGGCAAAGACCCTCACATCAAACCAATTCCAGAAGAATTGCGCGAAAAAGCCGAAGAATTGCACAACAAACTGATTGAAGAAGTTGTGACATTGGACGACGATATTATGGAAGCGTACATGGAAGGTACAAAACCAGACGTCGCCACAATTAAAAAACTGATTCGCAAGGGTACGATTGCCCAGAACTTTAACCCAGTTTTGTGCGGTACAGCATTCAAGAACAAGGGTGTTCAGCCACTGTTGGATGCTATTGTTGACTATTTGCCAAGCCCATTGGATATTCCTGCTATCAAGGGAACCAAGATGGACAAGAAAACGATTATCGAACGTCACCCAAGCGCAAGCGAACCATTCGCAGCACTGGCTTTCAAGGTTGCAAATGACCCATTCGTTGGGAACCTGATGTTCATTCGTATTTATTCTGGTAAATTGACATCTGGCTCATACATCTACAACTCTAACCGTGACAAACGTGAACGTGTTGGTCGTATGTTGTTGATGCACTCTAACCAGCGTGAAGAGATCAAAGAAGCATCAGCCGGTGACATTATCACATTGGTCGGTATGAAAGAAACAATCACAGGTGATACACTGTGTGATGAAGCGAATCCAATCATCTTGGAAAATATTCACGTTCCAGAACCTGTTATCAGTATTGCGGTTGAACCAAAAACCAAGGCCGACATTGAAAAGATGTCATTGGGCTTGCAGGCATTGGCCAAAGAAGACCCTTCGTTCCGCGTGTCGGTTGACGAAGAATCTGGTCAGACAATTTTGGCTGGTGTTGGTGAATTGCATTTGGAAATTTTGGTTGATCGTTTGCTGCGTGAATTCAAGGTTGACGTTAACGTCGGTGAACCACGTATTGCATATCGTGAAACATTCCGCAAGGCAGTTACCGAAGAATACACCCACAAGAAACAGTCGGGTGGTTCGGGTCAGTACGCACAGGTTAAAATCGAATTCGAACCATTGGAACCAGGCAAAGGTTATGAATTTGAAAACAAGATTGTCGGTGGTGCTATTCCAAAAGAATACATCCCTGGCGTTGAAAAGGGTTTGAAGATAGCCCAACAGACAGGTGTTCTGATTGGCTATCCGACAGTGGATTTCAAGGCAACGTTGGTTGATGGTAAATATCACGAAGTTGACTCCAACGTGTTGTGCTTTGAAATTGCGGCGCGTGCTTGCTTCCGCGAAGCCATGAAAAAAGCATCGCCAAAGTTGCTGGAACCGATTATGAAGCTTTCGGTAACTACGCCGGAAGAATACGTCGGTGACATTATCGGTGACTTGAACAGCCGCCGCGGACAAATCAATGGCATTGAAACTCAGTTTGGTAACCAGCAGATTTCAGCCTATGTTCCGTTGGCTAATCTGTTCGGATACGTCAAGACATTGCGTTCTTTGTCACAGGGGCGTGCAAATCCTTATATGGAACTGTCGCACTATGCCGAAGTACCGCAGAACGTCGCAGATGAAGTTATCAAAAAGCTGACGAAATAAAAAAATAAAAAAAGATTGTGATTTTTGATTTCTGGTTTATTATATAGGCGTGAAATCCAAATAATAACCGGAAATCAAAGTCAGAAATCATTAACAAGCCAAGCCTAAGGAGAAAAAACTATGGCAAAAGAAAAGTATATAAGAACCAAACCGCATGTTAATGTTGGTACGATTGGTCACGTTGACCACGGTAAAACAACATTGACTGCTGCTATCGTTCATTACTATGGTGTCGGCGCCGACAAAGAAAAAGGCGTTGATAAAATCGATAACGCACCAGAAGAACGTGCACGTGGTATCACAATCAACACCGCACACGTTGAATATGAAACAGAACACCGTCACTATGCACACGTTGACTGCCCAGGACACGCGGACTATGTTAAAAACATGATTACCGGCGCGGCCCAGATGGACGGTGCAATCTTGGTTGTTGCTGCAACAGACGGCCCAATGCCACAGACACGTGAACACATCTTGTTGGCACGTCAGGTGGGTATTCCAAAAATCGTTGTTTATTTGAACAAATGCGATTTGGCGAACGATCCTGAATTGTTGGAATTGGTTGAAATGGAAGTTCGTGAATTGTTGTCTGCAAATGACTTCGATGGCGACAAAGCACCTATTATTCGTGGTTCCGCTGTTTCCGCATTGGAAGGCAAGAACGACGGTTTGGGCAAAGAATCCATTGATGCGTTGTTGAAGGCATTGGATGAATATATCCCACTGCCAGAACGTCCAGTTGACAAACCATTCTTGATGCCAATCGAAGACGTATTCTCGATCACAGGTCGTGGTACAGTTGTTACAGGCCGTATCGAATCTGGTACAGTCAAAGTTGGTGACGAATGCGAAATCGTTGGTTTGCGTCCAACACAGAAAACAACAGTTACCGGCGTAGAAATGTTCCGCAAGATGTTGGATCAAGGTGAAGCTGGTGATAACGTTGGTTTGCTGTTGCGTGGTACCAAGAAAGAAGATGTAGAACGTGGCCAGATTATCTGCAAACCAGGTTCTATTACACCACACACAGAATTTGAAGCCGAAGTTTATATCTTGACGAAAGAAGAAGGTGGACGTCACACAGCGTTCTTCAGCAACTATCGTCCTCAGTTCTACTTCAGCACAACAGACGTAACTGGTACAATCACATTGCCAGCAGACAAAGAAATGGTTCTGCCAGGTGATAACGTTCGTATCTCTGTGCAATTGATTGCACCTATTGCTATGAGCGAAGGTCGTCGCTTTGCTATCCGTGAAGGCGGACGCACAGTTGGCGCTGGTGTTGTATCAAAGATTAACAAATAACAACATAAACGGGTCGGTGTAACTGGATATACAAACGCCAGTGATTACCGGCCCGCACAAACATAAGGAAAACGAACAAATGGTACCTGCATCTAAAATTCGAATCAAATTGACAGCGTTTGATCATCGCGTATTGACGGACTCTGTTGATGAAATCGTAAAAACGGCAAAGCGCACTGGCGCAGACGTCGTTGGGCCAGTTCGCTTGCCAACATTGATTCAGAAATTTACAGTCAACCGTTCCCCACACGTCGATAAAAAATCGCGTGAACAATTCGAAATTCGCAATCATAAAGCGGTCGTCGATATTGTCAACCCAACCCCTCAGACAGTTGATGCCCTGATGAAGTTGGATTTGGCGTCCGGTGTTGATGTAAAAATTAAATTGTAAAAATTGAGTAAGTAAAATTGTTAGCGTCGAGTATTTTGGATTCTGAACAAAAATGCTTCGACCTACTGGCAAAATAAAAGGCAAAAAAATGAAACGTAGCGGATTAATAACAACAAAAATAGGAATGACGCGTCTGTATGATGATGCCGGCGCAGCGCACCCAGTAACAGTTCTGTCTGTGGGCGATTGTGCTGTCATTGGAAATCGCACGCAGGACAAGAACGGCTATGTCGCGAATATCTTGGGTATGCGCGAAGCCAAGGCAAAACATGTTGCAAAGCCACAGGCGGTTGCAGCGGAAAAAGCAGGGGTAAAGCCGTATCGCAAAGTGGTGGAATTCCGTGTATCGGACGAATGTGTTATCCCAGCAGGGACACAGTTGTCTGCGTCTCATTTTGTTGCCGGTCAATTCGTTGATGTCCAAGCAACAAGCAAGGGTAAGGGCTATCAAGGTGCGATGAAACGTCATAACTTTGGTGGTAAGGAAGCGACACACGGTGTTTTGAAAGCACATCGTTCATTGGGTGGTACTGGTATGCGTGAATGGCCAGGCCGCGTTCTGAAAGGCAAAAAGATGGCCGGTCAGATGGGTAATGAAACGGTTACTGTTCAAAACTTGAAGGTCTTTGGAACAGACGCAGCCGAAAACTTGATTTTCGTCGAAGGCGCAGTTCCAGGCGCAAACGGTACTTTTGTATTGGTTACCGATGCGATTAAAAAAGAAAACAAAGATTTGCCAGTTCCAACTGCACAGACAAGCGCACCAGCAGCAGAAGTTGCCGCCGATGCAGCAGAAACAGTTGCGGAATAACAATGGGTCAACAGTAAGGTGAATTAAAATGCAAATAGAAGTTATAAATTTTGATGGCAAAGCAGTTGGCAAAGTTGAATTGGCCGACAGCATCTTTGGTTTGGACCCACGCGCAGACATCTTGCACAGAGTTGTTACTTGGCAGCGTGCAAATTCCCGCGCTGGTACACATGCAGTGAAAACTGTATCTGATGTCCAGGGCAGTGGTAAAAAAGCGTTCAAACAAAAGAAAACAGGTAATGCACGTCAGGGTGAAAAGTATAATGTTCACATGCGTGGTGGTGGTGTTGTTCATGGTCCAGTTGTCCGTGATCACTCTATCGATTTGCCAAAGAAAATCCGTAGTTTGGGCCTGAAAATGGCGTTGTCGTCCAAGGTTAAAGATGGTTCGCTGGTTGTAATTGATTCTGAAAAATTGGCAACCGCAAAAACAGGTGTGTTTGCAAAACAATTGAAAAAATTGGGTTTGGATTCAGCATTGTTTGTTGGTGCGGACGCGTTGGACGAAAACTTCAAGAAATCTGCGGCTAACATCGCAAACATTGATGCGTTGCCAACGATTGGTTTGAATGTTTTGGATATCTTGAACCACAATAAATTGGTTTTGACGGCTGACGCAGTCAAAGCGGTAGAAGCAAGATTGGCATAATTTAATAAAAGGTCAATGAAATGGCAGAAAAGAAAGTAGAAAAGAAAATCGTTGCGACCGCCGGTATTTATGATATACTGCGTCGTCCGATAATCTCGGAAAAGACAGCAAAATTATCCGAGAGCAATGGTATTGCGTTCGAAATTGCCGCAAATGCAACAAAAGAAGATGTTGCGCGCGCAGTTCAGGCGATTTACAATGTGAAACCTGTCAAGGTTAACATTGTTGTTGCCAAGGGCAAGGTTAAATCCTTCCGTGGTCGCAGCAGCGGCACACAACGCACTGTAAAGAAAGCATATGTGTCTTTGCCAGCTGATGCAAAATTGGATTTGGCAGCAAACGCATAAGTAAATAATAAAAATCGCCAAGGCAGATAATCTGGAATTTATTCAGACGTTATTGCCTTGGCAGAAACAAAGGTAAGAATAAAATGGCATTAAAGCACTATAAGCCAATGACCCCAGGGACGCGTGGATTGACACTGGTTGACCGCAGCGGTTTGCATCGCGGCGCGCCTGAAAAGGCATTGACAGTTGGTTTGAAATCCAAGGGTGGTCGTAATAACTTTGGTCATGTAACCGTTATGCACCAAGGTGGTGGTCACAAACGTAAATATCGTTTGATTGATTTTAATCGTAAAAAGACAGGTGTTCCAGCAACAGTTGTTCGTTTGGAATACGATCCTAATCGTACTGCATTCATCGCATTGATTGAATACAAAGATGGTGTTCGTTCTTATATCTTGGCACCACGTGATTTGAAAGTTGGCGATACCGTTATTTCTGGTGTTCGTGAAGATATCAAACCAGGTAACGCGATGCCATTGAAAAATATGCCAATCGGTACAATTGTGCACAACGTTGAATTGAAACCAGGGGCAGGCGGCCAGTTGGCACGTAGTGCTGGTTGCTATGCTCAGTTGATGGGTAAAGACGGTGTTTATGCACAGATTAAAATGAACAGCGGTGAATTACGCAAAGTTCATTCCGATTGTATGGCCACAGTTGGCAGCGTTTCTAACCCAGAACAACGCAATGTCAATTTGGGCAAGGCCGGTCGCGCACGCTGGTTGGGTATCCGTCCATCTGTTCGCGGTATGGCGATGAACCCGAACGATCACCCAATGGGTGGTGGTAATGGTCATTCCAAGGGCCACGAACCTGTGTCGCGTACTGGTATTCCAGCCAAGGGATATCGTACCCGCAGCAACAAACGTACTGCAAAGATGATTATCCGCAGCAGACATTTGGCAAAGAAGAAATAATAAATAGCCCTGCATCTATATGGTGCAGGGGACATAAGAAAAACGGAGTAATTGATGTCTCGTTCAGTTTGGAAAGGTCCTTATGTTCACCCATCTGTCTTGAAAAAGACCGCTGCGGCGAATGAAAAAGATGACCGTAAACCAATTAAAACTTGGTCTCGTGGCAGCACAATTGTGCCACCAATGGTTGGGCTGACTTTTGAAGTTCACAATGGTAATAAATTTATTCCAGTTTCAATCGTAGAAGATATGATTGGTCATAAATTGGGTGAATTTGCGCCAACACGTACGTTCAAAGGTCATGCGGCAAATAAAAAGGCCGCGGCAGCCAAGAAATAATGATTTCTAGATGGAATCCGCAAGAATAATAAGGTTATAGTTATGACAACAGCAAGATATGGAATTAAAGATAATCAGGTTCGCGCATTCAACAAAATGATCCGCGTCAGCCACCAGAAATTGAATCTGGTTTGCGACACAGTTCGTGGTTTGCCTGTTGAACGTGCAATTGATGTCTTGAAATTTTCAAAGAAACGCGTATCTGACGAAGTTTTGAAAACTTTGATTTCCGCGATTGCAAATGCAGAACACAACAAAAATCTGTCGGCAGATTCTCTGTACGTCAAAGAAATTTGGTGTGGTAAAGCGTTGACAATGAAACGTATTATGGCCGGCCCACGTGGCAGTGCTCGTCCGATTTTGAAACCATTTTCAAATCTGACAATCGTTTTGGAATCAGGTGCAGCACCTGCGAAAAAAACAGCAGCAAAAACTGCAAAGAAAGCAAAATAATAAATCGTGGCACGTGGTATGGGGCAACCCTGAATAAAACCTATATGGTTTCAAGAACACTTGCCACAAACTAAGGAAAACAAAAGATGGGACAGAAAGTATCACCAATCTCGTTGCGCGAATTTATCAACAAGATTACTGACTCGCGCTGGATGGCCGGCAAAAAGGACTATGCGAACCTGTTGGCCGAAGATATCAAAATTCGCAAATTTATTGAAAAGAAGTTGAAAAAAGCCGGCTTGGCCAAGGTTGTTATTGAACGCTTTGCCAAGAAAGTTGTTGTGACAATTCACACTTCTCGTCCGGGTATGATTATCGGCAAAAACGGTGCTGATATTGAAACTTTGCGTAATGATATCAAAAAGTTGGTCAAAAACGATCAGGTCGTTGTGAACATTTACGAAGTTCGCCGTCCAGATTTGAATGCTCAACTGGTTGCACAAAATATTGCGCAGCAAATCGAAGGTCGTGTTTCCTTTAAGCGTGCAATGAAAAAGGCGGTTCAAAACGCCCAGAAAGCAGGCGCGCAGGGTATCAAAGTTATGTGCAGCGGTCGTCTGAACGGTGCGGAAATTGCCCGCAGTGAACAAATCCGCGAAGGTCGTATTCCTCTGCATACATTGCGTGCTGACATTGACTATGCGTCAATTCAGGCGAAAACAACATACGGCGTTATCGGTGTAAAAGTTTGGATTTACACAGGGGATGTCGTAAATAAAGAAAAGCTGGCTTCTGAAATGGCACGCCCAACTGAATATGCCGGCAGCAGCGAAAAGAGAAACAAGTAATTTTTGCTGGTATCTATATGGTACTGGGGAAAACAAAAATTAGCAAAAGCAATAAAAGGTAGTTTATTATGTTGATGCCAAATAAAACAAAGTTTCGCAAACAGCACAAAGGCCGTATTCACGGCGTCGCCAAAGGCGGCAGCGAACTGGCATTTGGTTCGTTTGGACTGAAAGCCATGACACCAGAACGCGTTACAGCGCGTCAGATCGAAGCGGCGCGTCGCGCCATTACACGTCACATGCGTCGTATGGGAAAATTGTGGATTCGCGTATTCCCTGATGTGCCTGTGACCAAAAAACCTGCCGAAGTCCGTATGGGTAAAGGTAAAGGTGCGGTTGAATATTGGATTTGCCGTGTTAAACCAGGACGTATTATGTTTGAAATTGACGGTGTAAAACCAGAAATCGCATACGAAGCGTTCGCGTTGGCGGCGGCAAAATTGCCAGTAAAAACCAAAGTTGTTGAACGTAAAGCGAATTAAGTATAACCGCACATAAAAAGGTCAATAAAATGGCAGAAAAGAAAGTTGAAAAAGAATCTTTGACAGTTGAAGCATTGCAGAGCAAGCTGGCTGATTTGAAGAAAGAGCAAATGAACCAACGCTTTCAACATGCGGCTGGTCAGTTGCCAAAGTCACATGTAATGCGTCAGACACGTCGTGAAATCGCACGCGTCAAGACAAAGTTGAATGCTGACAAAAAATAAAAAATTGTCGATTTTTGTTGAGATTTCTAAAAATTTAGTTATCATATGCCGAAATCGGTTAAATAAAACCAAAGAATCAGTTGCTGTTTTGCGCGTTTTAGTGTAAAATTAAGCCCGCAAAACAAGCACTGGCAAATGTATAAGGACACAAGTTATGCCAAGACGTATACTGCAAGGAACAGTAAAAAGTACAGCGAACGACAAAACAGTCGTCGTCGAAGTGGAACGTCGTTTCCGTCACCCGCTGTATGGCAAGTTCGTAAAGCAGAACAAAAAGTACAAGGCGCACGATGAAACCAACGAATACAAGGTTGGTGACATCGTTGCGATTGAAGAACATCGTCCAATTTCCAAGACAAAATCTTGGGTGGTCAAGGGGCGCGTTGGCGTTTCCAAGGACGAAACGGTAGAGGTCGTTGACTAATACCGCCGGACAGGGTCTTTGAGGTTGGCGTTAGTTTTTTGGCGTGCAACAGTCGGGCCCTATAACAAAGCGGCGGGGGATTGCCCCGCGCGCAGGACAAGGAAAAAAGTTATGATTCAGAATGAAACAGTTATGACGGTTGCTGACAACTCTGGTGCGCGTAAAGCAATGTGCATCAAGGTTTTGGGTGGTTCTCACCGTCGTTATGCGACAGTTGGCGACAAAATTGTCGTCGCCATCAAAGAAGCGATTCCACGTGGTAAAGTACAAAAGGGTACTGTGCAACGTGCTATCATCGTGCGTACAAAATTCCCGGTAAAACGTCCGGACGGATCTATTATCCGCTTTGACGATAACGCGGTTGTTTTGATAAACAAGAACAACTTTGAACCAATTGGCACACGTATCTTTGGGCCAATTGCACGTGAAGTTCGCCGCAAATACGATGTTCAAAAAATCGTATCTCTGGCACCGGAAGTTATATAATATACAAGGGGTTACAGATATGAAAATCAAGAAAGGCGACGAAGTCGTAGTTATTTCGGGAAAGTACAAAGGCGTCAAAGGTAAAGTACTGGAAGCGCGCCCAACAGAATCTCGCGTTGTGGTAGAGGGTGTAAACCGCCACAAATGGCATGTTAAACCAACACAGGAACAGGCGGGTCATATCGTTGACCGCGAAGCACCAGTGCATGTTTCTAATGTTGCGTTGGTTGACCCAAAGACAAAAAAAGCAACACGCGTTGGATACAAAATGTCTGGCGATAAAAAAGTTCGCGTTGCTAAAAAGTCAGGCGCAGAATTGTAAGTATAAACAGTTCCCGCTGTTACGGGAACACAGAGTGTAAGGAATAAAAAAATGCAAAGCAGATTGCGTGAAATTTATGAAAAAGAAATTGTACCTGAATTGGTAAAAGAATTCGGGTATACAAACAAGTATGCTGTGCCAAAATTGTCCAAAATCGTTTTGAATATGGGCGTTGGCGAAGCAGTTAGTGATAAAAAGAAATTGGATTCTGCCGCCGCTGATTTGACAGCGATTGCTGCACAGAAATCCGTTATCACACATGCAAAGAAATCTATCGCGACATATCGTCTGCGCGAAGGTCAGGCCATTGGTACCAAGGTCACATTGCGTGGTAAAAGAATGTACGATTTCTTGGATAAACTGATTACGGTTGCGTTGCCACGTGTCAAGGACTTTCGTGGTTTGTCAAAATCCAAGTTTGATGGTCGCGGTAATTATGCGTTCGGTATCAAGGAACACTTGATTTTCCCGGAAATTTCCGTTGATAAAATTGACGCAATTCGCGGTATGGATATCGTCATCGCTACAACAGCGAAAACTGACGACGAAGCACGTGCGTTGCTGACGAAAATCGGCTTGCCGTTGGTTTTGAAATAATAAAAAGGTATAAAAATGGCTAAATTAGCGTTGATAAACAAACAGAAAAAACGTGAAAAGATGGTCGCCCAGTATGCCAAAAAGCGCGAAGCGATCAAGGCGAAGATGTCTGTGAATGCAACACCAGACGAACGCATGGATGCAATGAAAAAAATGGCAAAGTTGCCACGTAATGCGAATCCAACACGTTTGCATAATCGTTGTTCAGTTACTGGTCGTGCACGCGGGTTCTCTCGCTTGTTCGGTCTGTGCCGCCAACAGTTGCGCACAATGGCGTCCGAAGGGAAATTGCCAGGTGTACGTAAATCCAGTTGGTAAAACAAAACAACCCTGTTGTGGACAATGCAGCAGGGGTTAAACAATAGTGCAGGGGACGATGTCCCGTGTGACGAAGGAGTAAAAGATGTCATTATCACACCCAATCGGCGATATGTTGACTCGTATTCGTAATGGTCAGAATGCGGGTAAAGAAACAATCACCGTTCCAAACAGCAAACTGCGCGCAGCAGTGCTGGCCGTCTTGAAAGACGAAGGTTTTATTACAGATTTCCACAAAGAACAGATTGACGAACATCGTGCCAATTTGGTCGTTGAATTAAAATATGTCAATGGCAATGGCGCAATCCAAGAAATTTCTGTCGTGTCCAAACCTGGTCGCCGTGTTTATTCCGGCAGTGCAAAAATGCCAAAGGTTATGGGCGGACTGGGTATCGCAATCGTTTCCACACCAAATGGCGTTATGACAGATCACAAAGCGCGCCTGATGAATGTTGGTGGCGAAGTGCTGTGCAAGGTAATCTAATTTAGAAGTAAGGATTGAAGTTATGTCTCGTGCAGGAAAACATCCAGTAAAATTAAAAGACGGTACGTCAGCGGCAATCGTTGGTGACGTTCTGGTCGTAAAAGGCCCAAAGGGTGAAATTAAATTACCTTTGGATACAAAACATGCAGGTTTGGTACATGTTGTTGTCGAAGAAGGTCAGGTGGTCGTTACACCAAAAGATGCCGAAGATAAAATTTCGCGCGCAATGTGGGGCACAATGACCCGCAATGTTCGCTGTGCAGTAGAAGGTGTATCTGACGGTTTTTCCAAAGATATGTATATGAAAGGTGTTGGTTACAAAGCATCTGTTTCTGGCAATAAATTGGTTTTGGTTGCTGGTTATTCACATGATATCATTATGGAAATACCAGAAGGTTTGACCGTTGTTATGGGCGAAACCCCAACCGAATTTAGCATCAAGGGTATTGATAAGTGCTTGGTCGGTCAATTCGCGGACAAGGTTCACAAGGTTCGCAAACTGGACCCATACAAGGGCAAGGGTATCAAGTTCGCCGGCGAGCAGCTTCGTCGCAAGGCCGGCAAGACCGCTGGAGCTAAATAATAGGAGGACATAGATATGGCATTGAATAGAATTGAAAGAAGAAGAAGAATCCATTACCGTATCCGTAAGCACGTCAACGGAACCGCCGAGAGGCCAAGAATGGTTGTCTTCAGAAGCAACAAGCAGATCTACGTCCAGGTTGTGGACGATCAGAAAGGCGTGACGCTCGTCGCCGCCGCTTCCAATGACAAGGTTCTTGCCGCTGAGTGCAAGGGCAAGAATGGAATCGAGGCAGCAGCCATTGTCGGAAAGGCGATCGCAGAGCGTGCCAAGGAGAAGGGAATCACCACCATCTCTTTTGACCGTGGAGGTTACCTCTATCACGGTAGGGTTAAAAGTTTGGCTGACGCTGCCCGTGAAGGTGGCCTTATATTCTAATTGAAAGACTATGGCAAATACAAATGTTAAAAGAGTAAAGACTTCTGATCTTGAATTGAAAGACAGACTGGTCGCCATCCAGAGAGTAACCAAGGTTACTAAGGGTGGTCGTCACTTCCGCTTTGCCGCCATCGTGGTAGTGGGTGACGAGAACGGCGTTGTTGGTTATGGTCTTGGAAAAGCCAATGAGGTAACAGCAGCCATCGCGAAGGGTGTCGAGGACGCTAAGAAGAACCTTGTGAAGATCCCTGTGATCAACACGACCATTCCTCACGAGCAGGAATCCAAGTTCGGAGGTTCTGTAGTGTTTATGAAGCCTGCGGCTCCTGGTACCGGTGTGAAGGCCGGTGGCGCTATGCGTGCTGTGTTTGAGTCTGCCGGTATCCAGAATGTGCTTGCAAAGTCCAAGGGTTCATCCAACCCTCACAACCTTGTCAAGGCTACGGTTGCCGCTCTTACCCAGATGAGGGATGCCTACACAGTGGCCGGTCTCCGTGGAATTCCTATGAGCAAAGTATTTAACGGTTAGGAGGACACACAGTTATGGCAAAACTTAAGATAACACAGGTAAGAAGCAAAAACGGATGCACCAAGAGGCAGATCGCTAATCTGACCACACTTGGAATCCGCAGGATGCACCAGACCGTGGAGGTCGAGAAGACTCCGGTGACAGAAGGCCAGCTCGCCAAGATCCGTCACCTCGTTGAAGTTGAAGAAATTAATTAAGAGGACGAAGAGATGAAACTGGAAAATTTGAAGCCTGCAAAAGGTGCGACTCATAACAGCAAGCGTCTTGGCCGCGGTCAGGGTTCCGGTAAGGGTGGTACTTCCACCCGTGGTACCAAGGGAGCACAGGCCCGCGCCGGCTATGAACACAAGATCGGTTTCGAGGGTGGTCAGATGCCTATTCAGAGACGTGTTCCTAAGTTCGGATTCAAGAACCCGACCAGAATTGAGTACAAGGCGGTCAATGTGGCTGCCATCCAGGCCCTTTCCGAGCAGCTTGGCAAGGTGGAGATCGGACTTGAGGACATCAAGGCCGCAGGACTTGCCGACGCTAAGGAACTCGTTAAGGTTCTTGGCAACGGTGAGATCACCGCTGCTGTCACTGTAACCGCTGACGCTTTCTCCGCTTCAGCTGTCTCAAAGATCGAAGCCGCCGGTGGTAAGACAATTGTAATCGGCAAATAACGATGAAGAAGTTTATTGAGACAATAAAGAACATTTTCAAGATCGAGGAACTCCGTACGAGACTCGGCTACACGTTCCTTCTCATCCTGGTCTACAGGTTGGGTTGCTTCATCGTGCTGCCGGGTATCGACACGACCCTGCTCGCTTCCCTTCAGGACAGCACCCAGCAGGGCCTCGTCGGTCTGTTGAATATGTTCTCCGGAGGTGCCTTCGGCAACGCTTCCATCTTCGCGTTGGGAGTTATGCCTTACATCTCCGCTTCAATCGTGATTCAGCTTCTCGGTATGTTCGTCCCTTACTTCAGGAAACTCCAGATGGAGGGCGAAAGCGGCCGTAGGAAGATGAATCAGCTCACCAGGTACCTTACCATCCTCATCCTCTGCATCCAGGGCCCTGCGTACATAGCTTCCATCCACAGCCAGATCCCGGGAGCCGCGTTCCTCGCGGAGACCCAGCTCGGCTGGAGCAGGTTTATGTACAACCTTGTGGCGACCATCATTTTGATGTCCGGCTCAATGTTCGTGATGTGGCTTGGTGAGAGGATCACAGACAGAGGCATCGGCAACGGTATCTCCCTGATCATTATGATCGGTATCGTGGCCCGTCTGCCTTTCGCTCTTGTCAGCGAGGTTGGTACCAAGCTCAGCACAACGACCGGTGGCGGTCCTATCGCCCTGATCGTCGAGCTTATCATCTGGTTCCTTGTCATCGTGGCGACAATCGCCCTTGTACAGGGTGTCAGAAGGGTTCCTGTCCAGTATGCAAAGAGAGTTGTCGGTAACAGACAGTATGGTGGTGTGCGTCAGTACATCCCTCTGAAGATCAATGCCGCCGGCGTTATGCCTATCATCTTCGCCCAGGCGTTGACGCTGTTCCCGCTTCTGTTCTCCCGCTTCGACGCGACCAGAGGCCTCGCCGCCACTCTCGGCAACTACACCGGATTCTGGTATAACCTGATTTTCGGATTCCTCGTTGTCATCTTCACATACTTCTACACAGCCGTTACGGTAAACCCTACTATGATGGCTGAAGATATGAAGAAGAACGGTGGATTCATCCCTGGCGTGAAGCCTGGAAAGGCCACGGTCAACTACCTTGACTCCATTATGTCAAAGGTGACTCTCCCTGGCTCCATATTCCTCGCCATCATCGCCATTCTCCCAGCATTCGCCAGGATTATGGGTGTTCAGGATCAGTTCGCAAGCTTCTATGGTGGTACCTCACTGTTGATCCTCGTGGGCGTTGTCCTTGACACACTTCAGCAGATAGAGAGTTATCTTCTGATGCGTCACTATGACGGTCTGATGAAGACCGGACGTATCAGCGGACGCTCAGGAATGTAATTTTGATAATCAACAGGATTGATGGTTAAGCCTAAGACAGAAGAGGAAATCGAGCTCTTGCGCGAGAATGCCATACTTGTCTCAAAGACATTGGCGGAAGTCGGTAAGGTGGTCGCCCCGGGTGTGACAACCGCGAGGTTGAATGAGGTGGCCGAGACTTTTATCCGTGACAACGGAGCCATTCCTAGTTTTCTTGGATTCGAGGGTTTTCCCGCCGCGATATGTACATCAGTCAATGATGTCGTTGTCCACGGTTTCCCGTCGGACTATGTCCTTAAGGAGGGCGACATCGTGACCGCCGACATAGGCACCCTGTACAAAGGCTATAACGGTGATTCGGCTTACACTTTCCCTGTCGGGGAAGTGGACGCCGAGACCCGGAAGCTTATGGATGTGACCAAGGCTTCGCTCTACAAGGGCATCGAGGCTGCGGTCGCCGGCAACAGGACTGGTGACATCGGACACGCGGTGCAATCGTACGCCGAGTCATTCGGCTTCTCGGTGGTCCGTGAACTTGAAGGACACGGTCTCGGGAAGGAGATGCACGAGGCTCCGGGCGTTCCGAACTACGGACGTCAGGGTCACGGGTGCAGGCTTGTGGATGGAATGGTCATCTGCATCGAACCAATGATCAATGCAGGCGGCAGAGGAGTGTATGTGGCCAGAAATGGTTGGGCTGTACACACTTCCGACCACAGGAACGCGGCTCACTATGAGCTTACGGTTGTTGTTCGTAAAGGCAAGGCGGAACAACTGTCAACATTTGATTATATTGAAAGTACTGGTAAATTTTAAAGTGTTTTTTCAATGTCCAAACAAGTAGCGATAGAACAAGACGGAAAAGTGATCGAGACTCTTCCTAACGCGATGTTCAAGGTGGAGCTTGAGAACGGTCACGTCCTTCTCTGCAACATCTCCGGCAAGATGAGAATGAATTTCATCCACATCCTCCTTGGAGACAAGGTGCGGGTTGAAATTTCACCTTATGATTTGACAAAGGGAAGAATATCCTTCAGGTACAAATAAAAATATTCACGATATGAAAGTCAAAACATCCATCAAGAAGCGCAGCGAAGATTGCAAGATCGTCAGACGCAAAGGCCGTCTTTATGTCATCTGCAAGAAGAACCCTAAGTTCAAGATGCGCCAGGGATAACAGTAGTTTGTAAAACAAATAAAGTCAAAGATAAATTATGGCAAGAATAGCCGGTGTTGATTTACCGAACAACAAAAGAGGTGAGATAGGTCTTACCTACATCTACGGTATCGGCCGCAGCTCCGCGAGAGAGATTCTCCAGAAGTGCGGAATCGATTACGACATCAAGGTCGGTGAATGGAACGACGAGCAGGTCGCCGCTATCCGTACCCTCATCACCGAGGAGTACAAGATCGAGGGTGAGCTTCGTTCCTCCGTCCAGATGAACATCAAACGACTGATGGATATCGGTTGCTACAGAGGAATCCGTCATCGTATCGGACTTCCTGTACGTGGCCAGAGCACCAAGAACAATGCCCGCACAAGAAAGGGTAAGAAGAAGACCGTTGCAAACAAGAAGAAAGCAACCAAATAAATCTTGATGAATTATGGCAAAGAAGACAACAACAGCAAAAAAGAGAGTTGTAAAAGTTGAAGCTACTGGTGAAGCACATATTTCATCAACCTTCAATAACGTTATCATCGCTCTCACAAACAATGTTGGCCAGGTTATCAGCTGGTCTTCAGCTGGTAAGAGCGGCTTCAGAGGCTCTAAGAAAAACACTCCGTATGCAGCTCAGGTTGCAGCAGAGGATGCTGCCAAGACAGCGTTTGATGCAGGCCTCCGTAAAGTAAAGGTCTATGTTAAG
>UROD01000003.1 GCA_900549365.1 uncultured Rickettsiales bacterium
TGGCGCACACATTATTTGCACTTTGAACTTTGGTATTTGAACTTTGAAAAACGGGGCAATGCCCCGTTTTTGTTATATTCCTGTTTTTGCAAAACGCGCGGGGATTGTTGCGACCCATTTCAGTCCCAACATCGCAGGTTTGTTCAAATCATAAATCGGACGCAGGAATGTCTGCAATATGCGCGCGGCGCGCATTGGGCGATTCTTGTTTTTTGCGTGCGTGATAATATCAATTGTGCGGGCGCGCTTTTTCAGGTGTGCGCCCCACGATGCAGTGCGGTCGCCGATTTTATTTTTTATCATATCTAAATCCACGCCACCAAAATGCAACAAGTACAGGTTTTTATCAATGTGGAAATTTGTTCCCTTGACACTGTGGAAACCACTGCCCCAGGTGCGGGGGCGGAACAAGACAACTGGTTTTGTATAACGCGTGGACAGAACCGCATATTTGCGCTGGGTCAAAAATGGTGCGTTCATATCCAACGGTTTTTCAGATTCCAAATCCATTCCAACGTCCAGCCCCAATCCAGATACTGTTATGCGATTTTTTATACCCGATAAATATTGTGGCAATGTTGTTTTGAGGTCAGGGTCAACAATTAAAAATTCATCACAGTCACAACCGATAACAATATCATAGCCATCGGCAAATAATTTTTTTGCCAAATCAGATAACAGTAATATGCGCGTTTTGTCCCCGCGTTGACGTTCTTCGTCACGATGGGGCAGTTTTTTTATATTGGCATTTGCATGATCCGATGGGATTTTCTGGTCCAGTCCGTCCAAATAAATGTATAAATTTTCAGACCCAATTTGCCCGCCATAATATTTAATCCAGCGGTTCAAGAAAAATTCATCATTTCTTGCCATCGTTACGGCAGCAATGCGAATATCTGATTTTTTTTGATGTGTTTTTTTCATTTATAATCCTTCGATAAATATTTTGCGTAATGCATGTTTGATATGACGATACCAAATTTTTATTGGATTGCGTGTCAACAGCCAGCGTATATATTCGTCGCCATATTGTTGTTGGGCCGATGTCAAAATCATATTACGTGTCGCGGGCGATACATGATTCAAAATGTATAAAATGCGGTTACCCAGTGCGCCGTTGCAACGATTAAACGCAACCTTTTTCATAAATGGCATACCGCGACGGAACAGGGCGGCAACGTTGTTATACACACTGCGCCCTGGGCAACTGTATAAACAATTAAATTTAACGTTGTGTGCGCGCAGCATTTCGCTGAACCCTTGTTCGTACAGGTATGTAATTGACCCCTTGTCCGGCTGATGGGTAATAGCGCGCATAAATTCATCGTACCATGGGGATAAAAATACATTTTTGCGCATACCAATAAACCACGATTGAATGTGTGGGCGCGACGATGCCCTGTTGTATGCCAGACCAAATACATCACAGTTTAATTGTTCCATTTTACGCAGTGATGGTTCTATGTCCATCAGTGGGCCATACACGGAATCATTGACCATATACACGAAATCGTATTTATCCAGAATCCCCGTGTCTACCGCGTACAAGTATGCGCGTTTGTATGAGCCAAAATCATATTCGCCGTGACGTTGCGCGGTCGCATGCAAAACATATGGTGTGATTTTTTTCAGTTCTGAATCACTGCAATCAGAATCCATGCACAAAATCACATCGCCACATTTGGACAATGCGCGAATATAAAAAATCAGAGATTCATCAATTAACCCATGGGCGTTATAGCCCGCGAAAAGAAAAAGACGTCGTGTCATTATTTTTTTAACTGCTCTATGTATTTATCCATAATCGTATCATAAACTTCGTTCAAATCATACTGGCGAAATTTATCAGGCCCACGATAAGCACTGCTTTGTCCTGTGGCGGTGCCACGATTGAACTTTGCCATGTATTCGTTGAAAGATTTTGTATAATAGTGATTGCAACGTAATTGGTTGTACGGTGGTGGGTTATTAGTTTGATTGATGCGCCCCAGTTTTTTGCCGTTGTTATCAATTGTAAATCCACCAACCAGATTGGCGTGCAAACTGTGTAATTTCAAGAACAAGCGTGGATTTATAATAGATTTAATTCCACTTTGACGTATGGCACGATATTTGTAATTTTCAATTACCAGACCATCTGGTTTTTCAATATGTCCAGACGAACCGTACATTACCCATGTCACAGCCAACTGGGCAAAATTCTGGGGCATTGTGTGTAAAAATTCTGGTACTGTTTTATGATTTACCGGTACAAGAAACTCGTCCAAGTCAATCAGTGCCAGCCAGCGTGAGTCATTTGAATGATTATTTAATATTTCAACATATGCGGGTGCTTGCATACGTTTCCCTGGAAAATAATGGTATTCAACGATGCCTTGGTCAATATATGGTTTCAAAATTTCAGTTGTATTATCGGTTGAACCGTTGTCGTATAAATAGAATTTTCCAACCCCGACCAAAATATGAAAATCCAGCCATTCTTTCAAATACGCGCCTTCGTCTTTCATTATAGCACCAACGGCCAATTCAACTGGGAATATAGTGTTGCGGTCATTGTGTAATACATGAAAATAATTTTTAACACCCAACTGTAATATGCCACGAAATGCACGTCTGTATGATTTTATTGGTATCCAACAAGTCAATGCAGTGGATATAAATTTTCTGGTTTTTGATATTGTGGGTAATGCCATAATCATACTCCTGTATATTATCATATATTAAATGGAGTTCGTGTGTGATTCAATAAAAAACAGCGTCCAAATAGTGGACGCTGTATGTTTTACATTTCAACGTTTTTACGCGTTTTTTTACGAATGTTGCTGTCTAACTCTTTCTTGCGCAGACGAATTGTCGCAGGGGTAACCTCTACTAATTCATCGTCCAGAATATATGACAAGGATTCTTCCAGTGACATTTTGCGCGGTGGTGCCAAGAACAGTTTTTCATCGGCTGTTACACTGCGCACATTGGTTAATTCTTTGCCCTTGACTGGATTTACTTCCAAATCGTTTTCTTTGCTGTGTTCGCCGATAATCATACCGGAATACACTTCGGTCTGGGGGCCAACAAACAATGTGCCACGTGGTTGCAGGTTGAACAGGGCATATGTCGCGGTAACGCCATTTTCCATCGAAACCAGCACCCCTGGGCGATACTGCATAATCGGACCACGATATGGGGCGTATTTATCAAATACGCGGTTCATAATGCCTGTGCCGCGTGTATCAGTACGAAATTCTGACAGATAACCAATCAGCCCACGTGATGGCGCAGAAAATACGATACGTGTTTTGCCCGCGCCAGACGCCTTCATTTCAGTGATTGTTGCTTTGCGCTTGGTCATCTTTTCAATCACAACACCAGAAAATTCGTCGTCAACGTCAATAACAACTTCTTCGATTGGTTCCAGTTTTTCACCGCTCTCATCTTCGTGCATAACAACGCGTGGACGCGATACAGATAATTCAAACCCTTCGCGGCGCATTGTTTCAATCAGAATACCCAACTGCAATTCGCCACGACCAGAAACTTCGAACGATTCGTTGTTTGCACTCTGGGTGACCTTTAATGCAATGTTTGTTTCTGCTTCTTTGAACAGACGTTCGCCAATCATACGTGATGTCAATTTCTTGCCAGATTTACCAGCCAATGGCGATGTATTCACAAAGAATGTCATGGTCAGGGTTGGTGGGTCAATTGGCATTGCAGGAATTGGTTCGGTAACCGATGGGTCACACAGGGTGTCTGCCACGGTTGCCTTGGAAAAACCGGCAATAACCACAATGTCGCCCGCCGATGCACTGTCGCGCGATACCTTTTCAACACCGCGGTGTTCTATGATTTTAGTAATCTTGGCATTTTCAATAAATTCACCATTCATATTGAGGGCCTTGACCGATTGGCCGACATGAACCGTACCTGATTCAATTTTGCCGGTCAAAATACGACCGACATAGGGGTCTGCCTCTAACGTTGTTGCCAACATAGAAAATGGTGCATCTAATTTACAACGCGTGCCATTGCAATCAGGTGCTGGTACATGATTTACAATCAGTTCAAACAGTGGGGTTAAATCCTTGTGTTCGTCATTCAAATCGCGTACCGCCCAACCATCACGACCAACTGCATACAGATATGGGAAGTCCAACTGTTCATCGGTTGCGCCCAGTTTATCAAACAGGTCAAATGTTTCGCTCAGCACTTCATCGGGACGGGCATCAGAACGGTCAACCTTGTTTATGCAAACAATTGGACGCAGCCCCAGTTTTAATGCCTTGGACAAAACGAACTTGGTCTGGGGCAGGGGCCCTTCGGCTGCGTCAACCAACAGAACCACACCGTCAACCATGGACAAAATACGTTCCACTTCGCCGCCAAAGTCCGCGTGCCCTGGGGTATCAACGATATTGATTTTATAATCGTGCCACAAAATAGATGTTGGTTTTGCCGAAATAGTAATACCGCGTTCACGTTCAATATCGCCACTGTCCATGACGCGATCTTCAACCTTTTCGTTTGCGCGGAATGTGCCGGCCTGTTTTAACATATTGTCGACCAAGGTCGTTTTGCCGTGGTCAACGTGTGCAATGATTGCAATATTGCGAATATTCATGTGTTTTGCCTTAAAATTTTTTCGTAAACGCTAGATTATACCATAATTTTCAAAATTCAAGAAATTATGATTAAAAATTACTTAAAAAATTGACATTTTGATACGTTTGTCTACCATTGTTGAAAACAAGGGGGCAAATATTATGAACAGATTTGATTTATTGTATGTTGATTGGGATAAAACGATTGCAAAGTTTTTTGCGTCAGTCGAAGATGTGTTGAGCGCGAATTATGAACGCTTGGCACGCAAGACAAAGAAATCAATTGATTTTTACGCCGAAGCGCAAGAGTTTAATCGCGCTTTTGACAAGTTGCACAAAATCGCAGAAAATCCGCGTAAATATGCGGACTATGCCACACGTGTCAAAGAAAATATGACTATCGAGCCCAGTGTGTTTATTCCATATGGTACACAAGACAACACGCTGTGTTTGGGATATGCGCAAATGATGCATGCATTGGAAAACTTTTACAGAAATGAAAAATTTGATTTTGAACAGCAAAACTTGCTGGTTGCGATAAAGAAATGGAATTACACAGTGTCAAAAAACAAATTCAAAGATTTGTATTTTGGGTTGTTACCGCTGAAATATTTCGCAACGAAAAAGCAGTTCCAGAAATAAATTACGTAAATAAAAAAAAACGGGGCAACGCCCCGTTTCTTAATGTTTGCCACCAATCTTGGTGCGACCACCCATCAGGGGTTGCAACTTCTTTGGAATATTCACACTGCCATCTGCATTTTGATGATTTTCCAATACAGGAACCAATGCACGTGGTACGGCGATGCCCGTATTATTCAGTGTCGCAACGTATTGAACATCGCCATTTGCATCGCGATATCGGGTGTTTGTGCGGCGCGCTTGGAATTGACCGATGGACGAACAACTGCCCAGTTCTTTGTATGCGTTCTCGGACGGAACCCATGCCTCGACATCGTTCATCTTAACCTTGTTAAAGCCCATGTCGCCGGTGGAATTTGCAATTACGCGATATGGTAATTCCAAATCTTCCATAACCTCGCACAGGTTGTTCAAAATGTGTTCGTGCATTTCGTTCGATTGCGCTGGGGTACAATAGATATATTGTTCTACCTTGTTAAACTGGTGAAAGCGGGCCAGTCCACGTGTGTCGCGACCCGCCGCGCCGGCCTCTTTGCGGAAGCAGGGCGAAAATCCCGCGTATTTAATTGGCAAATCGCGTTCGTTCAGAATTTCACCACTGTGCAGCGAATTTAGAATGATTTCCGCGGTGCCCGCTAAACAACGGTCTGTGCCCGCCAACATAAATACATCGTTGTCCATCACCGACAGGTCAGAGCCCATAAAGTGGCCCGCGTCAAAAATCGTTTGTGGTTTGGTGACAGATGGGCATTCAATAAATGTGAACCCCTTTGCAATCAATTTCTGAATAACATATGTTTCGATTGCCAGTTGTAATTCGGCGGCTTCGCCCACCAATGCATAAGTGCGTGTGCCACAAATCTTGCCGATTTTTTCAGGCAACCACCAACCATTCATGTCCAGCAAATCCCACTGTGCACGTGGGGTGAAATCAAATTCGCGGGGTGCGCCGACACGACGAACCTCTACGTTTGCACTGTCGTCTGGGCCGATGGGGGCAGACGCATCGGGAATTTGTGGTACGCGATGCATTAAATCATTCAATGTGGCCTCTTTGTCCGCTAATTCTGCCATATCGGCGGCGATTTCGTTTGCAATTTCTTTGCTGCGTGCAATCAATGGTGCTTTGTCGGTTGCAGTTGGGATTTCACGCGTAACCTTGTTCTTTTCCGCGGTCATTGTTTGTGTCGCGGTTTTTAATTCACGCACACGTGCGTCCAGTGATAACAATTCGTCAACATGGTCTTCGAACCCTTTGACGCGACATGCGTTTTTTACCACGTCTGGGTTTTCGCGAATAAATCTGATATCCAACATTTTCTAAATCCTTGTTTTTATATATGCTTAATAATAAAGTCGTGCGATGAAAATCGCAATTATTTTATGTAATCAAATATGCAAAAATTATTCCCCGAACGGGGACGAAAAACGACTGACAAATACATAAAAGTTCAACATAACGCGTATATTATAATTTTGTTTCACAGCAAAATCAATATAATCTTTGATTTGCGCATGGCGCATAGTTATGTTATGCTGGGCGCAGATAATTATAAAAAGGAAAGAATGTCATGACCGATATTGTTATGTATGATGTGATTATTCTGGGGTCTGGGCCGGCGGGTCTGACGGCGGCATTGTATTGCGCGCGCGGTGGGAAAAAGACCATCGTTCTGGGGGGCGATACATTGGGTGGCCAAATGGCTGGTATTGCCAAATTAGAAAATTACCCAGGGTGGGCTGGTTCTGGCGCGGAATTGGCGGAATTTATGAAAAATCAGGCAACGTCGTTTGGGGCTGAAATTGAATTTACATCGGCAAAAACGATTTCTGGTGATGCGGCTGGTGCGTTTAATATTGCGTGCGACAATGGCAAAAAATATGTTGGTAAATCTGTTATTATCGCAACGGGCGCGTCCCCACGCAAGTTGGAAATCGCCGGTGCGCGTGAACTGTTTGGCAAGGGGGTTTCATACTGTGCCACATGCGACGGATTCTTTTACTATGACAAAGAAGTCATTGTTATCGGTGGCGGTAACAGTGCGCTGAACGATGCCCTGTATTTGGCAGATATTGCCAAGACGGTCAAGATTGTTTATCGCAAAGGGGCGTTTACGCGGGCAGAGGCAATCGTGCGTAATCGTATATCTGAACGCGAAAATATTGAATGTTTGTTTAATACCGATTTGGTAAAAATTGAACAAACCCCAGATAATCGTTTGGCCGCAACCACCACCACTGGCGACGTCATCACCGTTGACGGCATTTTTGTCGCCATTGGGCACGAAGCCAACACAGATTACCTGACCGAAGATGTCGCGCGCGATAATATGGGGCGCATTGCGCCATCTGCATTGCCCACCGGTATGTTTGTTGCCGGCGATGTTGAATCCGATATAAAAATGCAAATTGCAACTGCCGTCGGGACAGGGTGTACGGCGGCCATGGACGCCATCGCATACCTGAATAAATTATAATGGCACATCTGACGCGCGGGGCGGCGGCTCATGTAACTAGTTGTACACTTCGCCTTCGCCCCGCGTGTCATCTATACCATTCTAATTTATTCAAATAAAGTTATAATGGCACATCTGTGGCGGTTCTGACGCCGGTCGTGTACCTGTTTTGTACACTCCCTTTGTCACAACCACCACATCTGCACCATTCTAATTTATTCATAATCGGCGGACACTCATATCTACCGCCACTCTAATTTATTCACATTTACAGATTCAAAATAGGCGGAATACATTTTTCCCTTGTGTATAGTTGTTTTTTATGTTTATATCACTGTTGCCAGTGGGTATTCCATTGGCGGGGTGTCGAAACCCTTTATCAAGATGACCGCACTATGCGGCATAAAGTACGGACGGTAGAGATTTCGGCATCGCGTGGATTTTTGTCCGTGCGATGTTTTGTTTTCTGATGCCGTCACCCCCAACCAAGCGGTTGGAGGGTGGCTGAATATATTGAATATGCCCACAATTCTTGATAATTGTTTCGAACCTCCAACCACCTGAATTGTTTCGGTGGTTTTTTGTTTAATAAAAAAAACAACACAGGAGACCTAAAATGCGAAAACTGCTAGTCCTTCCCCTGATGCTGGTTGCGATGCCATGCGCATTTGCACTTAATACAAACCCAATAACTTCGTCTTATGGTGAGCTTGCTGCATGCCACAGGCAGTGTACATTATCTTACTGTTATTCAAAAATAGAACCAGTATGCCCATCTGGGTGGACAACGAATAGTTCTGGTGTGTGCACCCGTAAAGGTGAAACAGGACACGATACAATAAATCACAGATATATAACAGCGGTGTTCAGTTCTTGTACCCCCACAACCGAGGAAGTGTGGTATTGTGCAAATTCGTGCCCGCGTGGTTGCGAATACTGTTGTCCTACTGGGGAGTCCTCGTGTACGACATGTCCAAAAATCTAAGAGGAGGGGATAAATGAAAAAAATAATTACTGCGTTATTTATTGTGTTTATTACAGCAGGCGTACACGCGGAATGCACAGCGACATTCTCTTATTCGTGCGAGGCCGGTTACTATCTGGTTGGTGTAAATTGTTATCGATGTCCCGCGGTTGGCAGCCAATATCCAACAACAGTTGATCAAAATACCGGAGGTATAACATCGTGCTGTTTCCCGTCAGGGACAGAGGTAGAATTTGAAAACAGTAACGGTTCAGGCACAGAGGTATATCAAGAAAAGTGTTGTTATTCTGAATAAAAAATCAGCGCGCAATTTTGCGCGCTGATTTTTATTTCTTTCCAAAGTGTTTTTTCAGTATTTGGTATGCATTGTTTACCTTGGTAAATTCGCTGGCGTTTGCCGTGCCACCTGTATCGGGGTGGTATTTTTTCGCCAGTGCGCGATACTTTGCCCCGATTTCGCGCATCGTCGCCGTCGGGGGCAGGTTTAACGTTTTTAATGCGTTGCTGATTGTTGCGTTCGGACGTGGCTTTGGCGCGACGTGGTCAAATGCGCTGCGTCCCATGATAAAATCATTCAGGAATTTTACATAGTCCGCTTCGTCTTTGTTGGCGGCGTCCTTGTCTTTCAGGGGTGCGCCAAATGTTTGACGTTCCCAGTCGGCCTCGATTTCATCAGGGGTCATATCGGCATAGAAGTTCCAATTCTTGTTATATTCCGCCGCGTGTTCCTGACAGAACCACCAGTATTCTTTCAAATCACGCGATTTAGGCGCGCGACACGTGCCGGCCTTGGTACAGCCAGTATGATCACATTTACGTATCATTTTATATCGTCCATTGATTTTGCATGCCCCAGCGGGTGATGTGCCACAACCGTTTCACGCAGTTGTTCGGGCATTACATGTGTATAAATTTGCGTTGTTGAAATATCTTCGTGCCCCAGCATTGTTTGTATCGCGCGCAGGTTCGCGCCACCTGCCAACAAATGCGATGCAAACGAATGACGCAATACGTGTGGCGACACGCGGTGCGGGTCAATGCCAGACAGAACAGCACATTTTTTCAGTATCTTGAAAAAACCATCACGGGTGATGTGACCTGATGCGCCGTTGGACGGAAAAACGTATTTTGATTTTTCGTCGTCACGCATCGCCAGCCATTTATTCAATGCCGCAACCGCGCCCGCATGCATGGGGACAATGCGTTCCTTGGCCCCTTTGCCATGAATCAATAATTTGTCGCCCAGAATCGCTGTCACGGGTAATTCACACAATTCAGATACGCGCAGGCCCGATGCGTATACCAATTCAATCATTGCGCGCAGACGCACCGAATTTTTTATGTCGCCCGCCGATGAAATCAATAATTCTATTTCGTCCACCGTCAAAAATTTAGGCAGCGCGCGCGCACGTTTGGGCAATTCCAGATTTGCCGCCGGATTTTCTGTGATAATTTTTTCCAGCATCAAAAATTTATAGAACCCACGCAATGCGCTGGCGTGACGGGCAATAGACGATGCCTTGTCAGGCAGAGATGCCAGATAATTTTGGACGTCGTCCGCCGTGGCCGACATCAGACCACCCGATAATGCCGCATCGGCCGCACGCAAATCAGAACTGTAACTGTCCAGTGTTTTTGCACTGCGTCCTTTTTCAGCGGACAGGGCCTCTAAAAACACATCTATATAGTTCATGGATACAGCACAACTTCGGTCATATTTTGTGGGGCGGGAAATGATATAATCATCAGCACCACCAGAATGAAAATCAGTGACCAAATTATAATCTTGTTACGTGTTGTATGATTGTGTCTGTTATTCAGTGGCATAGTATTTCCCCATTAGATTGTATCAAAACTGGCGATAAATGTTGCCGCCATGGCGATAATAATCAGTTGTGGCGCAACAATTGCCAAAATTGGTGGCAATGCACCCGTCGCCCCCAGTGCGTTAAACATATTGGTTAAAAAGTACAGTGCAAAACATGTAATAATCCCCAATGCGAATTTTGTGCCAAAACTGTAATTGCGGCGTTGGCGGGTCTGTGAAAATGCAATACCCAATGTTGCCATTGCAATCAATGATAATGGCAAGAATACCAATGTCCACAGTTGTACCCAATGCCCGCGTACCGGTGCCCCAATGGATTCCATCTTGGAAATAAATGATGGTAATTGCCAGAATGAAATCTGGTCTGGTTGCAGATATCTGTCCAGAACGGTGCGTGGGTTCAGTAATGTTTTGGTTTGCCATTCTTGGGTCTTCATTTGGCCGTTTGCGTCCCATACGTTTGCGCGCGTGGCACTCAACCCATCGTCCGACAGGGTGATATTTTCGGCCTCGACCCGTGTGGTCAGTTTGAAAGATGTGTCTTGGGCATAAATGGTTGCATTTTGAAACACCAATGCGTCACCCGATTTACGCATGCCAGTTGCGTTCATTGTGATATATCCCGCGTCAGATGATTCACGCAACCAAATTGCACCATCAATCAATTTCAGGTGGTCGGATGTAATGGTCTGGTTGCTCAGTTTAACCGAATATGGATTTACGACCGTTGTGGCAAATATGCCAATCAGCACCGCGCCAAGCAGGAATGGGCGTGATGACTGGTACGGGGACAGACCCGCACTGGCAACAATAATACTCTCGCTGGATTTGGTCAGGTTATAAGACGCCAGCAGTGTTCCCATAAACACCGCCAATGGTAAAAACAGTGGCACGTATTCCAACAGACGCGTCCACGATTCCGCCAATGCCGCCACCGCCGTCGGGTTTGATGGCAACCGTTCAACAAACGTAATTGCAAAAATAATGCCGCAAACAACCAGCATTACCAGTCCAACGCCCGAAAAAAAGCGTCGCAACAAGAATCTGGTTAAAATAGTTGGTTTTAATGTCATAATTAAAAAGTATAACCTGTTGATTTGATAATTGCAAAATTAAAATGAATGCTTATAATTTCAGGTACGAAAATAGGATTTATAAAAATGGATAAAAGACCAATATCGCGCCAGGGGTTTGACTCGCTGGTGAAAGAATTAAAAGACCTGAAAGAAGTTCAGCGTCCGGAAATATTGAAAACCGTCCAATGGGCACGTTCGCTGGGCGATTTGTCTGAAAATGCCGATTACAGTGCGGCCAAGGAAAAGCAACGTCAGATTGACAAGCGTATTCAGTTTATCGAAGGGGTAATTGAAAACGCCGCGATTATTGATGTGGATTCGTTGACTGGTGACCGTGTGATGTTTGGCGCGCGCGTTGTCGCCGAAGACGAAGATGGCAATCGTATGCAGTGTCGGATTCTGTCAGACATTGAATCTGATGGCAAGCAGGTTATTTCGTGCACGTCGCCGGTTGGGCGTGCAATGATTGGACGGTGCGTTGGGGATACTTGTATTGTAAAATTGCCGTCTGGGGAAAAAGAATTTGAAATTTTGGACGTTAAATTCAAAGAATAATCGCATATGCCTGTACGCGTCTTGCCCGATTTTTTGATAAACCAAATTGCCGCCGGCGAGGTTGTAGAACGTCCCGCCAGTGTGGTCAAAGAACTGGTTGAAAATGCGCTGGACGCGGGTGCAGACCAGATTATGATTGATGTCGCCGATGGCGGACGTACCCTGATTACGGTTGTTGATAATGGGTCGGGCATGTCACGCGATGATTTGATGCGCAGTGTTACGCGACACGCAACATCAAAGTTGCCTGATGATGATTTGTTAAATATCAACTTTATGGGTTTTCGTGGCGAGGCGTTGCCGTCAATCGCGTCTGTGTCTGATATGACGATTGATACATGCAACGGCGCGGACGAAAATGGTTGGCAACTGGACGCCAGTACCGGTGATGTGCGACCGTCTGATTGGGATGCGGGGACGCGTATTCGTGTGGCAAACCTGTTTGCGCGCACGCCGGCGCGGTTGAAATTCTTGCGCGCAGATAGGGCGGAAATGATTTCTGTGTTGGACGTTGTGCGTCGTTTGGCAATGGCGCGACCCGATGTCGGTTTTACACTGAATAACAAATGGCGATTCCCAAAAAATCAGAATATGAATGACCGCATTGTTGCGGTTATGGGCGATGATGTGGCAGGACGTATGATACCGGTTGATGCATTCAGTGCGTCGGATGCTGGCATTGAATTGCACGGGTTTATTTCAGAACCAACATTGCGTCGTGCTTCGTCGGTGGACCAGTATCTGTTTGTAAATGGTCGCCCAGTAAAAGATAAAGTTTTGGTTGGCGCATTGCGTGCGGCATATATGGACGTAATGCATGCGCGTGAATTTCCGCTGTGTGCACTGTATTTGACCGTACCACCACGCAGTGTTGATGTGAATGTATCACCGGCCAAGACAGAGGTACATTTCTTGGAACCGGCGCATATTCGTGGGTTTATTATCAAAAATTTGCGTGCGGCATTGGCGCGTACTATGAACCAGACGCCAAATATTGATATCGCGCATCACACGCCACGTGAATTTGAAATGTTGGGCGCACCTGCGGCGGTACGTATGGATTTTGGTATTGCGCCCGCCGCGCTGCGCGTACATCAGCCAGAGCAGGGCGCGGTTTTTAAGCCCGCTATGTCTGCACCGTCAAGTGCACCATCTGATACCGACGCAATGCAGCCATTGGGGCGTGTGATTGGTCAAATTGGTAACAAGTATATTCTGGCGGCATCGGGCGATAATCTGGTTGTGGTTGACCAGCATGCGGCGCATGAACGCATCACGTATGAAAAATTGCGGCAACATACAATAAAAACACAACCATTGTTGACACCGATTGTTGTATCTATGCGCGCTGATGATGTGGTTGCGGTATTGACCGTTGCAGATGAAATGCGGGCGTCAGGGTTGCATATTGATGCGTTTGGTGATGATGCCATTGCCATTTTTGAAAAGCCCGCCGATTGGGATTTGAACTGGGCAAACCTGTTTCACGACATCGCGGACGAGGTTCGCGCCAACGGGCATTCGTCGCAACTGGGTGAACGTTTGCATCTGAAACTGGCGAATTATGCGTGCCATCACAGTGTTCGCGCGGGTCAGGCGTTGGACATGGCGTCGTGTGATGCGCTGTTGCGTGCGATTGAAAATACCGCGCGCGCGGGCCAGTGTAATCACGGCCGACCAGTGTATAAATTTATCCCTATTGCCGATATGGACACATGGTTTGAACGTATATAAAAACAAGGGGCGCAAGCCCTTGTTTTTTGCCTTTACAGGTGCGCTTTTTTTTACTATCTTTTGTGCATAAATACCAAGGAGAAATAGCATGGAAGAAACAACAGTCGTTGTTGAAAATGGTGCAAACATTGCACAAACCGCAACAGGGGATTGGTGGGGAATGTTGCTGTATTGTGCGGTTGTGTTTGGAATAATTTATCTGTTTATGGTGCGCCCGAACAAGCGCAGAATGGCGGAATACCAGAAAATGTTGGACGCATTGCGGGTTGGTAATCGCGTTATGGCGGCGGGTATTTACGGCACTATTAAAAAGATAAATGAAAAAACAATTGAAATGGAAGTGGCCAAAGGTGTTGTTATTGAGGTTAATAAAAACGCCGTTGCCAGCGTTGAACAATAAAGGGTTTTGATTATGTTTAAGAAACTGGCGATAATTTTTGTTGCGGTGTTTGGTGTATTGCTGGCGGTGCCGACAATGTCGCCAAAATTGGCTCCTTATTTTCCATCATGGGCGCGTCCAATTCCATTGGGTTTGGATTTGAAGGGTGGTGCGCAGTTGTTATTGGAAGTGGACACAAACACCATGTTCCAAGAAAAAGCAGCGCAACTGTATGACGAAGCGCGCAGTGCGATGATTGATCGTGACCGTGGGGTTATTCGTTTTTCAAATCTGCGCAATGTTGACGGTGTTGTATCATTGGTTGTCCGCGAAGATGACGATGTGTCGCGTGCCAAAGGACGTTTGAAGAGCGTTCTGGGATCTGGGGTTGATATTTCATCATCGGGGCGCACCATTACATTAAAGTACACAGAAAAGCAGAAAGAAGAAATGGTCAAAGACGCATTGGCGCGCAGTATTGAAATCGTGCGTCGTCGTATTGATGCGTTGGGAACAAAAGAACCATCTATTCAGTCGCAGGGTGGAAAATACATTTTGATTCAGTTGCCTGGGGTTGATAATCCTGAACATATCAAGGATTTGATTGGTCAAACGGCCAAGATGACATTCCATTTGGTAAATGAAAATGTTACACAGGAACAGATTTCGTCTGGGCGCGCGCCAAATGGTACACAATTTTTACCTTATATGGAAAATCCGCAGCAGGTTGTACCAGTGTACAGCCGTGTGGAGGTATCGGGTGAATCACTGAAAGATTCACAGGCCGATTTTGACCAGAATAATATGCCTGTGGTAACAACGGCGTTTGATGCAACCGGTGCACGCAAGTTTGCGCGTTTGACCACAGAACACGTCAACGAACGTTTTGCAATTGTTTTAGACGGCAAGGTTTTGTCCGCCCCAACAATTCGTGAACCAATCCCAGGTGGTCGTGGCCAGATTTCTGGTGGGTTTACATTACAAGGTGCCAAGGATTTGGCGGTATTGCTGCGCAGTGGCGCATTGCCAGCACCATTACAGGTTATCGAAGAACGCACGGTTGGTGCGGGTCTGGGCGCAGATGCGATTGAAGCAGGGCGCGTTGGATCGGCGATTGGCGTATTGTTCGTAATTCTGTTTATGCTGATTGCGTATCGTACGTTTGGTTTGATTGCAGACATCGTTTTGATGGTAAATTTGGCCATGATTATCGGTATATCTGCATTCTTGGGTGCGACGCTGACGTTGCCAGGGATTGCGGGGATTGTGTTGACGCTGGGTATGGCGGTTGACGCAAACATTTTGCCGTTTGAACGTATTCGTGACGAGGTTCGTGAAGGTGTCCCAACACTGCGTGCAGTGGATTTGGGCTTTACACGTTCGACCAAGACCGTTATGGACGGTAACCTGACGAACCTGATTTGCAGTTTGATTTTGTTCCAGTTTGGTGCGGGCCCAATTCGCGGGTTTGCTGTGACATTGTCGATTGGTGTTATTACAACACTGTTCACATGTCTGATGTTGTCGCGTGTGTTGATTGACTGGTACATGGGCGGCAAAAACAAGAAGATTGGTTACGTTAAAAATAAATAAAAAGGTTATGTTATGAAATTCCATTTTATGAAATATCGGAAACTGTCGTACTGGGTTTCTGGGATTTTGGTTGCATTGTCAATTGTGTCGTTGTTGACGCATGGATTGAATTACGGCATTGACTTTGCTGGTGGTATTTCGATGGAGGTAAAACCCATCGAAGCCAACTATACGATTGACAAGATGCGCAGTGACCTGTCGGCATTCAGCCCAGAATTGCAATCTGTGGACAATGATTCCATCTTGATTCGCGTTGGCCTGCCCAAGGGGGCAACCGATGCGCAACAAAATACGCGTGTTGCCGAAATTAAACAGATTCTGGGTGACAAGGTACAATATTCACAGGTTCAAATCGTTGGACCAAAAATTGGTGGCGAATTGGTGCGTGGTGGTATCTTGGCGATTCTGGTATCGTTTGTGTTGATGAGTGTGTACATCTGGATTCGTTATCGCGGTGGATATGCGGTTGGTTCATTTGTATCGCTGGTTTTGGACTTTGTTTTGATGTTTGGATTCTTTTCCGTGACGGGTCTGGAATTTAACCAGACGTCCATTGCGGTTATTTTGATGGGTATTGGTTATTCCATCAATGACAAGGTTGTAAACTATGACCGTATTGATGAAAACATCAAAAAATATCACAAAATGCCAATGACAGAACTGATTGATTTGTCGGTCAATGAAATGTTGCATCGTACAATTATGACCAGTTTGTCGACAATATTGGCAATGGTCGGTTTGTATTTCTGGGGCGGGGTGATGTTGCAAGAATTTGCGATTGCAATGACATTCTCGGTCGTGATGGGTACATTGACCAGTATTTATATTTCAAATGTTATTTTGTATCACTTTAACCTGCGTGAAACAAAATATTGATAACCTGCGCGCCGCGCCATATCGGGGGGATACAGATGAGATTAAAACAAATCTTTTTACTGGTGGCATTGGTTTTTGCGATTTCGCCCGTGGCGCGCGCAGACAGTTTGTTTTTCGAAGATGAGCCGGTTCAAGATGGTCTGCGCGTTTTTGATATGTCCAAAACATTTGCGGAAATTTATCAAAAACTGGACGGTGTAAAATGGGCCGGTAAAAATATCAATGTTGCGATTGAAAGTTTGGAAAATCTGAGTGCAGATGCCCATATTGCTGCAACAGATAACCGTGTTGTGTTGGTTTGGCGCGACAGCATTATTGCAAATTATCCGCGTCCCAGTGCGGGCGATTGGAATGGTTTTGGCGAAATCACAACAGCGTTGATATTAAAATTGCGTGAAAATGATGTTGCGTTGCATCGCGCAACGCCGTCTGAAATGTATCAGATGGTTGTTGATGCATTGACGCACGGCATTGATGAAAATGGTCGTTATATTTATTCACGTGCGGCCGAAATAAACGAAGATGGTCGTATATTGACCAGTGTTGGTTTGACGGGCGCGCGTGACGCGCGTGGAAATTGGCGTGTACACGGCGTGTTCAAAGGTGCGCCCGCCGATACCGCTGGCATTCGCGAAGGGGACTTGATTGCAGAGATAAACGGTACACCTGTTGCAAAAATGTCAGATGATGATATTGAAAGTTTCTTGGCCGGTTTTAATTCTGGCACGTCCAAGGTAAAATTACTGACCCCGTCGGGGGCGCGTGATGTTGTATTGCGGCGTGCAACGATTGTGTTGGCGGACGCAGATGTTGTGCATCGCGCGGGCATTGGCGCAGACGAAAGTGATGTTTTGGAAATAGTTGTGCATAATGTGTCAGACAATTCTGTGGCCATCGTGAACGAGGCGTTGGCAACATATAACAATCTGGGCGGAATTGTATTGGATTTGCGCGCGTCATCGGGCGATGATGAGCGTGCGGCGGCAAAACTGGCGGGACTGTTTATCGGTGCGCGTCCTGTTATGCGTATATTGGAAACCGCCCGCGATCAGGTAGAGGTTGTCCCAGGGGGCCGCGCCGTAACCGATGTGCCAGTTGTTGTTCTGATTTCTGACCAGACCCGTGGCACAGCCGAGGCGATTGCTGGCGCATTCTATGAATACAATCGTGGCGTATTGGTGGGTACACCAACCGCGGGCAGTGCGCGTATTGCAACACGTCTGGATTTATCTGATGGTGGTGCGTTGGAATTGCTGAATAAATCAATCAAGACGGGCACGGGGCGTGATATTGATGGACGCGGAATTTTCCCGATTGTATGTTTGTCTAATATTCGCAGCAGTGCACAACAGAACGCATTTTTCTTGAATGTAATCAATGATGATTTCAATGCGCGTGATTTTAACCAAGAACCAGATACAGATGTTTCTGCCATTCGCAGTGGTTGTCCTGTTATAACCAGTGGCAGTGACGAAGATGCATTGGCGGCGGCTGTATCGGCCAAGATTTTAACTGATAAAAAAATCTATAATATTTTAATCGAAAAATAAAAAGGGCAATCTGATGTTTTTAACCCAAGACAATAAAATGAAATGGAAATTATTGGCGTATGCCACCGCCGTGGTTGCGGTGATTATTGCACTGGGGGTGATGTGGTTTGATGCGCCGGTGTATCTGGCGATGCGCGGGTTTAATTGCAAATTGTGGGGTGTGTTTGACACAATTTTTGATGCTAAAATGTGGGTTGGTGCATCGTTTGTTATTATGTGTGCGTTTTATGGCAAAAAAACACTGGAATCAAAGCCATGTTTCAAAAATGACAAAAATCGGTTCAGCGTTATGTGTTTTTGTTCCGATTTTTTACTGAAAACAAAGAATAGTTATGCGTTTTTTATATTTTGCTCTGTTTTATCGGCATCCATTGTTGCCAAGATATTAAAGGTCGTAATTGGGCGTGCGCGTCCTATATTTTATGAGGCATTGGGTATGACTGGATTTTACCCATTCCATAACGATTGGGCGTTTAATTCTATGCCGTCGGGGCACACGGTTGCATCATTTGCGGGGTTGGTTATGTTGGGTATGTTGGCACCACGTATAAAGCCGTTTACGTGGTCGCTGGCGATATTGATTGGTGTGTCGCGTGTGGCAGTTGGGGCGCATTGGCCAACGGATGTTATATTTGGGGCGTTCATCGGTATGGTGATGGCTGATTTGGTAAAGTGGTGGCTGAAACGTCGCTGTGAATAAATAAGAATGCGTCAAAAAAATGGCGCATTTTTCTTTTTTTTATGATAAAATAGGCGCGTTATGGAAGGACAATCAAGATTTTTACCAGAAAGCGTTTCTGGGGCGTTAAAGAACATCGCGCGTCGCGCGTGGGGCACAATCCTGATTTTGGTTGGTGCGTGGGCTGTATTTGCATTGTTATTTTTTAATCCGTATTTGGACGGCTTTGCCACCGCCAGCACGTTTGGCAATCAATCGGTTATGGGCAATGTGGTTGCGTTTTTGCGGTACAGTGTGGGTACGGTGCCAGCATTATTTTTGTTATTGTGTGTTGTGCGTGCGGGGATTTCGCGCGCAATGAATTGGACAGACGATAATGCGCCTGAATATAATTTAATGCGAATTTTTGTTGCGCTGTGCGCTGGTGCGGCGGCGTTTGGTTTGATTATGCCCAGTGCGACATTTGGCGGTTTTGCTGGGGCGATTGTGGCACACGATGTGGCTACACTGATTGGCGCATGGTCGTTGGCACTGTGTGTGCCGACAATGGCGGTCTTTTTATGGTTGGCGGCACGCGTATTGCATATCAAGTGGTCGCATGTGCGCGGACTGTTGCATTTGTTACGTCGCGTGGTTGGTGCGATTTTGTCCGTATTTCGTATGGTGTCGGGCCGTCCAGCGGTCACAGCAGATGACGCAGAAGAAGCCGAAGAGGTTGAGCCCGAAGAGGACGAGGTTATTCCTGTGGCAGACACTAAACCCGCTGCGCGTCGTCGCGCCAAACCCGCGGCCAAGAAAGCAGCGGCCAAGGTTGCGCGTGCAACAGGCGGTGATGATTTTGAATTGCCAGACCCTGATTTTCTGGAAAACTCTAATTTTGGTAAAAATGTTGTGACGCCTGAATTAAAGCGTAATGCGGTTGCGATGGAAGAGCACTTTGCAGAATACAACGTCCATGGCAAGGTCGTTGGTATTCGTCCAGGGCCAATTGTTACGTTGTACGAACTGATGCCAGAAAGCGGTACGCGTTGGGTCGACGTCAGCAAGACCGTCAAAGATATGACGCGTGCAATGGCAACTGAAAATATTCGTATCGCCCAGATTCCAGGGACACCCCTTATTGGTGTGGAAATGGTGAATTTGAAACGTCAGACGGTGCGTTTCCGTGGCTTGGTTGCCAGTGATACATTCCAGACGTCTAAGTACAAGATACCATTGGCGTTGGGTGTTGATATTGGTGGCAATTATATGTATTTTGATTTGGCCAAAATGCCGCACATGTTGATTGCTGGGCGTACGGGGTCTGGTAAATCTGTGTTTGTGCAATCAATTATCACGTCTATCGTTTATCACTTTACGCCAGACAAGTGTAAATTGATAATTATTGACCCAAAGGGGGTTGATTTTGGTTTCTGGGACGATATTCCACATCTGATTACACCGATTGTAAAGTTAGACCCAAATGCGGCGGTCAATGCATTAAAATGGGCTGTGCGCGAAATGGAAGAACGGTATAAGCAACTGCAACTGGTCAATGCACGTAACATCGAAAGTTATAATGAAATTGTCGCGGCCAAACGTGCGTCGGGCGAAAAAATAACCCGTCAGGTCGCCGTTGGTACAGACGAAGAAACAGGCGAATTGTTGTTTGAAACACAGGAAGTTGACCTGTCTGATATGCCATATATTGTCATTATTATTGACGAGGTTGCCGACTTGATGAGTTTGGCACGCAAAGATGTCGAAGCGTGCGTGCAGCGTATTGCACAGAAAGCGCGCGCGGCGGGTATTCACTTGGTCATGGCGACCCAGCGTCCAGATGCGACGACCATTACCGGTGTTATCAAGGCGAATTTCCCAACACGTGTATCGTTCCAAGCGCGCAGCGTTATCGATTCTATGACAACGTTGGGTGAAAAGGGCGCGGAAACATTGTTGGCATGTGGCGACATGTTGTTTAGCGAGGCCGGACGTCCACCTGTGCGTATACATGGTGCGTTTATATCGGACGAAGAACTGACGCGTATTGGCAATTTCTTGCGCGCGCAACTTGAACCGGAATATGTTGATGGAATTACAGATGGCGGTGATGGTGATATGTCAATAGCGGGCGCAATGTCTGCTGGCGCGGCAGCGACTGGTAACAAAGATGCTGATTTATATGCACAGGCCAAAGAATGTGTTTTGCGTGATAAAAAGCCCACAATTTCATACATTCAGCGCAGATTGCAAATAGGTTATAACAAGGCCGCGGGATTCATGGAACGTATGGAACAAGAGGGGATTGTCAGCCCGCCTGATGCCAACAATAAACGTCATATTTTATAGTAAAAAATACCAGTAAATGCTGGTATTTTTTATTCTTTTTTATGGGGCTGGATTGTGGTATAATTATATGCAAAAGGAGATTTTTATTATGAAAAAACAGATTTCATGGTTTGTTTTAGCGGCGGTACTGGGACTGAATCCGGCATTGGCCGCAACAAACAGCGGTACGCGCGCTGCGTCCAGTGTGGATTTTTCGTCACAACCTGCCACACGTGCACGTACAAATGTGAACTATCAAAAATACCAGACGCGTACAACAACACGTACGTATAATTCAAACGATGGTAAAAACCTGTATTATACACGGCCGGCCAGTCGCAGTGCGCTGTATAAACAATATGATTCTGGCCGTACGTCCCAGACAACAATGGTTCGTACATCGCGTGCGGAAACATTGCGTACAGAACTGAAACGTAAATATTATTTGGCACATCCATTCTTTCAACCATTGGGGGGCAAGTTTGGTTCTGTGACAGATTTTTCTTATACAGATAATTCTTATAAAATCAATCTGACGCCTGTAACAGGATTTTCAATTTCTGACCCAAAGGCGACATGGAGTACCAAGCAGTTTTCAATCAAAGAAGATTTCAGTTATGGTATAACCGATCGTATCGCGGTGTTGGGTATGTTGCGTTATGATTCTGCGAAATACAAATTTGATTGGGCAACCGCACCAGATGATGAAATGGACGACAATGATTTGAATATGTTTGGTTTGGGTGGTCAGTGGCGTTTTGTCGATAACGATAAATGGATTGCAACAGCATCGGCATATTATCAGCACCAGAAAGATATTTCGGACAACGTAATCTTGGACATCAAAGCAGGGTACAAGGTTGCGCGTTCAACAATCTATGGTTTGGCGCGTGGTTGGTATGTTGACTTTGATGGTAATTCTTATGGTAATGGTATCGAGGGCAAGAATGAATCTGGTCATGAACAATCATTGTTCTTGGCGTACAAGACAGACGTCAGCAACGCATTCTATTTCGAAGGCGGATTAGGCGTGTTCAGCGTCTTGGACGAAGATTGGACATTTAATTTAGAAGGCGTGTTTGGTACATATGATTGGCACAATCAGGCGTCGTTAAAGGCGGCATTGGGTTGGCAGCCAACTGATTGGGTTGCGCTGAATCTGTATGCCAAGATGGCCGTCTATGACAGTGCCGACGATAAAAAATTGGATTACTATGTATATGGTGCAGAAACATCTGCGGGTGTATACCAAGACAGTTGGATAAAGCACGGTACAGCAGATGTCAACGATTACAAAGAAACAACCGTTGGTCTGCAAGCGATATTCCAGTTTTAATATCTGATAGAAATATTTGGCTGGTGCGGGGCGAAAACGCATCAGCCGATAATTTTGTAAATGTGGGGACGTGGTTATGCGCAAGTTACTGTTTGGTTTGATGGGGTTTTGTGTGATGATGACGGGGGCGCGTGCAGATGATGCGTTGGCACGCGATACGTCTGATCCGTTGTATATGCTGAGCATAGAAGAAACACTGTCTCAAACAACATTGACATTTTGGGATAATGTGTTGCGTGCGGGGCAATCCGTGTCGTATGGTATGAATAATCGTTTGACGATTGGTGCAAACGTACATTATCAAATTGATTTTGATGGTGACGAAGACGGTTTTTCCGCAATTGATGTTGGTGGGGTATATCGTATGTCAGACGGCACAGGAAATGACTCGCAATTAATTTCAGATGTTTTGTTTGGATTGAAATTTGGTGGTTCGTCGCACGTGCGCACGCCGTATTTTGCGGATTCTACATATTATGCAGGTTTGCGTTTTGGACGCCAGTGGTCGGGTGTAACATTGGCAGCAACTGTGAAATCAAACTGGATTTTTGATGATATGCGTGGAATGTCATATATTGATATGACGCCAGAGGTTTATTTCCGTCTGGATCCCGATATGCGTTTGGGCTTTGATTTTACGTGGCGCAAAGCGACAAATCCTGATTATGACCAAGAATGGTTGGGTGGCAAGTTTGTTCGTCAATATGGCCGTACGCAGTACATAGGACATGTTGATTATGAATTTGAAAGTGAAGATTTTCAAGTTGGCGCGCAGATAAACATTTTGTTTTAATAAAAATTCCCCGCGTCGGTGCGGGGATTTTTCTTGTGATATTATGTTGACAATTTTTATTTTTGGTCTATGTTTTAAGTATGCAAGAAAAAGTTATTTTTGTTTTCCCCGGTCAGGGCGCACAGTATGTTGGCATGGGCAAAGATTTGTTTAATGAATTTGCCGTTGCGCGTTATACATTTCAAGAAATTTCAGATATTGCCCATCGTGATGTCGCAGATATATGTTTTAATGGTGCGGAATCTGAACTGAATAAACCAGAAAATACGTCGCTGGGAACTTTTGCGCATTCTGTTGCAATCGCCAGAATAGTTGAGGCAGAATTTGGTCGCCCGTTGTATCAAGTGGGCTATGCCATGGCGGGGCATTCGATGGGGCAATATTCTGCATTGCATTGTGTTGGGTCGCTGTCGTTTGCAGATGCGGCGCGATTGCTGGCTGCGCGCAGTTCGTATATGTCTATGACTGATAAAAATGGCGGCGGTATGATTTGCATTGTTGGATTAAATCGTGATGCCGTCGAAAAATGTTTGATTGCTGCAAATGGTCATGGGTATGCGGCGATATCAAATCATAATGCGCGCGATCAATTTATTATCAGTGGCCAAAATGCTGCGTTGGACGCGGTATTGGTTGCGGCACAAAATTCTGGGGCACGTTTAGCCAAACGGTTAAATGTATCTGTGCCGGCGCATTGTGAACTGATGCGTGATGCGGGACATATGTTGCGCGCACGTCTGGAAGAAACGCCAATATCTGCACCTAAAACAAATTGGTTTTCGAATCAAACTGCCACGTTTATGAGTAATCCATTAGATGTTCGTGATGCGCTGGCTGACCAGATGACGCACGGTGTACGTTGGCTGGAAATTATGGAACAATTTCCGACGTATTCAATTACGCAATCTTATGAATTGGGGCCAGGGGCGGTGTTGTCCAGATTGATAAAACGTGCGGGCGTCGGATGTCAGTCCAGTGCAACAGATAATGTTGCGGGTGTGCGCAAGATGCTGGACGCGTTGGCGGCGGGGTTAAATCACGCGCGGTAATTTTATTTTTTAGATGAATTTATTTTTTCACGCAATGCGTCCCAGTAATCCAGACGCTTTTTAATTTCACGTTCAAATCCACGTTCCACAGGGGTATAAAATTTTTGCCGCGGCATAGATTCAGGAAAACAATTTTGGCCTGAAAATCCAGATGCCGTATCAGGTTCATAAATATATCCCGCGCCATATCCCATGTTTTTCATCAATTTTGTTGGTGCATTCAAAATGTTTTTTGGTGGTGGAACGCTGCCTGTGGCACGCGCGGCGGCATACGCCGCATTTTGTGCGCGGTAATTTCCAATGCTTTTTGGTGCAGTGCCTAAATAGATTACCAATTCAGTCAGGGCTAAATCCCCCTCTGGACTGCCCATGCGTTCGTACAGTTGCCATGCAGACAACGCCACCTGCATTGCGTTTGGATCGGCCAGACCAACGTCTTCCATTGCAAAACGCGCCAGCCGCCTGAACAGGTACATTGGGTCTTGGCCTGATGTCATCATACGCGCCGTCCAATACAGCGCCGCATCAGTATCTGATGCACGCAATGATTTATGTACCGCAGAAATCAGGTTATAGTGTTCGTCCCCAGATTTGTCCGACAAGGGTGCACGCTTTTGTATTACGGAATCCAACGCATCAGGGTTCAGTTCTGTTTTGAAATTTGCATTTATCAGATATTCGATTGTGTTCAGCAAAAATCGCGCGTCGCCATCAGAAATATCAGCCAGATGATTACGAGCATCTTCGTTCAAAGGCAATTTTTTATCTGTAAATTTTTCGGCGCGATTTATCAATTCCATTAAATCATCGTGCGATAATCCCGCCAATACCCCAACATGACAACGCGACAGTAACGCGTTGTTCAAATTAAAACTGGGGTTTTCGGTGGTTGCACCCATGAATACGACAGTGCCATCTTCTAGATAGGGCAACAATGTGTCTTGTTGGGTTTTGTTAAACCGATGAATTTCATCAATGAATAATAAAGTATTCCGCCCCAAATTGCGGTTTAGTTTTGCCGTTTCCATTGCCTTTTTTATATCTGCGGTACCAGAAAATACCGCCGACATTGGCACGAAATCCATATCCACAGAATTTGCCAATGCGCGTGCAATCGTTGTTTTGCCGCACCCCGGGGGCCCCCATAAAATCAGATTGGACAATTTATGATTATCAACCATGCGTCGTACCAGCCCGTTTTCGCCCAACAGTTGGGTTTGACCGATAACTTCGTCAATCGTGCGTGGGCGCATTAAATCTGCAAGAGGTCTGGTTTCGTTGGACATAATTATATTTTACTTTGATTTTATTTACGGTTTATTTTGTGGTATAATGATTGTATTAGAAAAAAGGGGCTTTATCAATTGGTAAATGATAATAAAAATTCTGAATTTACATTGGCTGTTGCAAATTTGGCTGCGGCGGCGATGGCATCTAATCCAGAACTGACCATGGCTGCGGCGGTTGCATCTGCGCGCGAAACATTGCGTGGGGCGTCTGTGTCGTCACGCCAGATTGCAGATTCCGTGCGCCCAGACAAAATTCAATGTCTGGAAGATGGCACATGGCATGTGATGTTGCGTCGCTATATTCGTCGTAAATTTAATCTGACGCCAGAGGCCTATCGTGCAAAGTGGGGGTTGCCTGCGGACTATCCGTTTGTTGCGCCGAATTATGCAATGCGTCGGTCAAAAATTGCCAAAAAGACAGGTCTGGGCAAATCAAAGCAAGGGAAATAATATGTCGGAAAAATTTAGAAAAATTGTACGCACCCCCGAAGAAGCCGCCGCCAAGTTACGTAGAAAAATTGGCGCAACGCGTCCAACGGATTTTGTGCGTGCACGCACCGATGGTGATAAATTGAATGCTGGTGCGGTTGCCGGCATTGCGGCATTGGGGACAGCAAAATGGTCGGCATGGTTGGCGGCAGGTGGCGCGCAATTTATGTTGTGGTTGACGCGTGTGGCGGCATTGGACAATTCTATTTTGCGGCATATGGAAAAATCGGGTGCAGCAAAAGATGTGACACTGAACAAGGACGGTACAGAAAACAAACTGTCTAAATTCAGAAAAAAGAACCCGAATTTTGTTGCGCATTTGAAATGGTATTTTGCGTTATCACTCTTGGCGGGGGCAGGTGCGGTCACGATGAAATATGGCCCAGAAATTGCAGAATCTGTCCAAGAACGGCGCGCAGAACGCGAAGCAGAAGAATTGCGTCGCGGGACATATGCCGCGTATTTGGATAAAATGCAGAGTATAACACCATTCTTGATTGCAGACCTGATTGCCAAAGAGGGGATTCATGTTGATGACAATGGTATGCATATACCATACAAAGATTCACGTGGCATTTGGACGATTGGGTTTGGCTCAACAATGTTGAAAGATAAAACGCCTGTGACAAAAAAAACAAAACCAATCACAAACGAAGAAGCGTACGAATTGGCGCGCTGGCATTTAGAGGCAGGCGAAACGTATTTTATCATGTACTGTTATGATGTGGCCATGCCAGATGTTGACATTTCAACGACTGAACGTGCGCTGGGGACGGGCTCAATTGTGTATAATTCGTATTCTAAATTGATTGAAAATCCAAAGGCCAGAAATACCCGTGAACGTTTTGCGGCGTTGCGTGCGGATTTTGATGAATTTGGTTATGCAACCCCAGACAGTTTGATTTTGAAACGCTTTGCCCAGTACCCTGTGCTGGAAAAAGATGAAACGTCGTTTGGGCGTCAATGGCTGCATGGTGGAACGACCGATGCGTTGGGGGATAAACTGGGCGGATTCTTGGCCGGTGGTCGTGGTGTGCAATGGCGTCGCTGGTTAGAGGCGGGTCTGTTCACTGGTGATATTACGCCAAATATGTTGTTGGATTGTCCGGTAAACGGTATGTATGAATTTTACAGATGTATGGATGAAAACAAAGATGCATTCTTTATTGGTAATAATTCAGAAAATCGTCGTGTTAATCGTGATACATATGCCAAATTTTATAAATGGCTGGAAAATCCTGTGAATAAAAAAGGGCTGTCGTTGGCGCGATGGAAAAAGATTAGCGATTATCTGCCGCCTGATATTGTGGAACTGTGTCGCGGGGGAAAATGCGAACTGGGTAATCGCGAAATTGCACAACATATACCAACGCTGGATACAGAAATCGGCAATACAGACAATATCGCGGTCAAGACGTATGTTTTGGAATATGACGAATTATATGCTGATGCGATTTCTTCGTACAAGGCAGGGGACTTTGCGGCAGCGGCGGAAAAATACACAAATATGTTGTCACTGTATCCGAACAATGCGTTGTTGCGAAATGATTTGGCGGCGACGTACAATAAATTGGGTATGTACAATGATGCTATTACACAGGTGCGTGAAATTGTTCACCGTATTGGGGACAAAGGGCAATATGCGGCGGCGTACTATAATGCTGGGTTTGCGTATGAAAAACTGGGTAATCTGCAAAAAGCGTTGGCAAATTATAAACTGGCACTGGCAAATGGTAATCGTCGTGTACAGCGTGATATAACGCGTGTGCGCGAAAATATGAACAATGTAACAAAAACAAGCAAGCGCGTTGCATTTATCGGGGCAAAAGAAAAATTGCAAAATAAATCACGTGGCGATTTGTTGGTGTATGGTATTGAACACAAAGGTAATATGGCATGAAGGTCTGGGTAAACTATAACGATAACCGTTGGAAAAAATATAAAATTGATTTTGAAAAAATCGCGTGCATGGCGGCAGGCCCTGCATACAAGGATTCAGAGGTGTCGATTACACTGACCAATGATGATGAAATTCATGCCTTGAATCGTCAGTGGCGCGGCATTGATAAACCGACAAATGTTTTGTCGTTTGAACTGGGCGATCCAATGTTATTGGGGGATATATATATATCATTGGATACCGTTGCGCGTCAGGCAGCAGATGCAAAAATATCTGTGGCAGAACATACCGCGCATATGGTTGTGCATGGTACTTTACATTTAATGGGGTATGACCATATTACGGATGCGCAGGCCACAGAAATGGAATCTTTGGAAATAAAAATAATGAAACGTTTGGGTTATAAAAATCCATATGCAGACGAATCGACGCCAGTATGCAACAGCGAAAAATGTTGTGTCGGCAGTCGGCTGATTTCTTTTTTAGAAAAATTCAAAATTCGTAAAAATAGTGTTATGCAATATGTTGCGATGGCGGTGCTGGGTGTGGCGGCGTCATTTGGTTTTGCACCATTTAATATGTGGTGGTTGACGGTTATTTCCATTGGTGCGGCATACTGTCTGATGGTGCGTGCAGCGAATGATTGCGATGGGGTGGGGCGGCTGTGGTTGCGCGCGATACCATTTGGCGCGACATACAGTGTATCTATGTTTTGGTGGACACTGCATTCCATATACGTTGTGCCAGAATTGGCGGTGCAATTTGCAATTTGGACATTGCCGGCGTTGTTGGGATTGGCGTTATTTGGGGCGGTTGTGTTTGTGTGGCCGTTTGTTTTTGCAATCCGTACGCGCGTGGCGTCTGGTGCACGTCCGTTTGTGTTTGCGGGACTGTGGACGTTGGTGTTGTGGTTGCGTGAATGGGTGTGTACTGGATTCCCATGGAACCCAATTGCAAATATCACATTGCCGATGCCGATTGTTGCAAATTCTATGTCGTTGTGGGGTGCGTTGGGGCTGACGTTTGTGGTGACAGGTTTAATTGTGGCCATAGTTGAATTTTTGCGTAATCGCAAAATATTTCTGCCAATGATTATTTTTATAATTCTGGCCGTATGTGGCGGTGTGGTTGGTGCGCGTAACATTGCACTGTCAAATGCAGATGCGGCCAATGATGCGATAATGATACGCGTTGTTCAGCCGGCGCGGTCACAATCGGACAAAATTTCGTATTCGTCGCGCAATGACAGAATTGCCCGCGCGGTTGAAAATGTGCGCAATTTGGTGTCGTTGTCAGATGGGGCAACCGCGCCAGATTTAATTGTTTTTCCAGAAACAACATATCCGTTTGCGATTGTGCCAAACGATACATTGGAAATGGCGGCGCAATTATCAAGACCAATTATTATTGGCGCAACGTACGCCCCCGCATCGGGTGCATATAATTCAATGATTGTTGCAGACGCAGATGGTGCGGTGCGTGATATATATAATAAATCGCACCTTGTTCCATTTGGAGAATACAGTCCGTTTGGTATTATGCCGTCGCCGGCAAACCTGACAGCGGGCGCTGGCGCGACAACAATTACGGTCAATACCGCACATGGTGATTTTACATTTGCGCCGGCAATTTGTTATGAAATTGTGTTTTCAGATGCGCTGGTGCCGCGTAATGCGACGCCGAATGCAATTATCAATATAACGAATGATACTTGGTTTGGTGCGACACCTGGGACGTATCAACATTTAGATATGGTGCGTCGTTATGCAATTGAAAGTGGGCTGCCTGTTATTCGTGCAAATTATTCTGGCATCAGTGCGTTTATCGGTGCAAATGGCGAAATAATTTCATCGTTGGATATTGGTGTTGCTGGCACGGTTGATGGGTTTGTATGGGGCGCGCATATGACGCCGTATCGTGCGATTGGTCGCAATGGCTGGTTGATAATCATATTGGTATTTGCGAACGTAGCGTCATTATTATTTAACAAAAAATACCGGTAAACACCGGTATTTTATTTATAATTTTTCAAAATCCAAACACGGATTGCAGATGACAAATTTCGTGACCCGCGCGTGCGGTCAATCTGGTTTATAATTCCGCTGGGGGTCGTATTGCGCAATGCAGCAATTTCGTGCAGTGCGTCAACAAATTCATTTTCCAGTGAAATACTGGTGTGATGTCCCGATAAAGATACAGATATTTTTTTCATGAATTAAATTTTTCCTGCAATTAAACAGTCCTGCATTGCGCGCACGCCATCATCATATTTTCGCAGAACTGATAAATTCAAATTGTCCAGCATAACGCATGTGCCAAAACTGTCAAATGCGAACCAAAACAAATCATTGCGTCCGAATATCGTCAATCCGCGCAGACGCGGATTGCACGCCAATTCGCGGTTTAGATTCACAATGTCTGGAATTGGATAACGTGCGCCACGCGATACTTCGGTCGGGCCAAAGATATAACCAGAACCCAAATTTATTGCGCCAGCCGCGGCGTATAAATCAATCATAAATTTAGGCAACATTGCCGCGCGCATATTCTGCAACGCCATATTGGCCAGTATCAACGCATTATGTGGTGCGGGCGCAGATACAATTGCACCACGTGATTTCATTGCGGACAAAAATTCATCAATGGGTTGTGCCATCGCTTACTCCATCCCACGGGATTGCGCCATTGCCGCGGCCAGTTGGGTCAATCTGTCTTCGGTTGCGTTGCCACCATCGCCACCACCGCCCATATGCGCGGGTACAAAAACTTTCTTTGATGGGTTGGGCAACCAAACCATTTCATTGCCGGCTTGTTCAATAATAAATCTGTCCATATTGTGTGCGAATGGAAACGTCGCGCATAAAAACATATTGTCTGGCGAAATTGCACCACCCCACGTCAGTGGTATGCGAAATCGCACGGACAGATTTTCAGGCATACGCGTTCCCATTATCAAGCCCATAAATTCGTTTTGGGTTAAATTCATAAAAGCCAAAGTGTCAACCGAATCGGTCAACGATTCCATAAACGTATGCACCGCGGATTTGTATCGCGCAAACCAATCCGCATCAACGTGCGTCACAACTGGACGGTGACATATCAACGGAATGTCGTCCAGATTTAGTTCGCGTGCGCGGCGTTGCGCTGTATCTTGTGACCACTGCATTAAATCTTGCCTATGTAATTTATAACGGTATCGATATATTCAGAATATGCGTTAAAGTTTTCGGTGTCATCGGGGGTTGCTGGCGCGGTGTTCGGACGCGTGGCGACATACTGGCGTAATTCATCAATTGAATGAAATACCAAAATGTTGGGATATTCAGACGTTGCATCGTCGCGGGCGTCCAGCACAAAGCCAGTCACGTTTATTGTAATATCTTCCAGTGTGTCGATAAAAACAGACGTGATTTTGTTAATTGCCGCGTTCAAATCAGACACGCTTGCGCCGTTTGCGCCCAGCCATAATGTCTCGTTCGTGCCAATTGCCAACAGTGGCGTCTTTATGCCGCCAATGCGTACAGGATTTTTAACGGTGTATCCGGCACCTATAAACACCTGTTGAATATCGGTGTTTGTTGACGCGACCGCAACAGGGGCGTCGGGTTGCGCGCCGTTTGGTGTGGACATTTGTGGTGCCTGCGTCGCGAATGAAATTGTATTCAGACGCGCAGGGCGCATATCGGGTGATGGGCCGTTTGTTACAGGTGCGGTTGGTGCAGTGACGGTCGGGGCCACAGGAAACTGGGGCTGCTGAATTTGTGGGGTTGTATTTTGTTGTGGTGTGATGACATCACGTTTTTTTGATATACGCATAATAGGCAGGCGGATTTTATGTATGTGTGGTTGCATAATTAAATACAGCCCAACAACCATTATAAAAACAACAATGACAAATGAAATGTAAAACAGTGGTTTGACAGGTGTTTGTGTTGCCTGAATATACGCCAGATATTGCCAATGCGCGGACGACAATATGTTAAATCCGAACATTGTGTTAAACCAAAAACAGGCCCCCAGCGTCATCGCCAGTAACCATAATAGTCCAAGCAACATATTATCAATTCTGCGTTTCATTTGACTTTTATTATATCATATTTGTGATAAAGTAAAAAGTGTAATGATTGATATTGACGATATTCTTGAACATATTCATATTGATGCGACGGCGGGCATTTGGTGTGCGGCCGATACCGATACGCCAGATTTGGCATCAGTGGCTGATTTTGTTATGTCGCGATGCTTGTGTGATATTTCGGTTGCGCCCGCGGCTGTGCCGATTGTGTGGCCATGGCTGGAACACACAAATGTTCAAATTTCTGCACGGTTTTATTTGTCGCCATCGGGGCGCACGATTACATTTGATGATGTATCAAATATTGCCGCCCGAATAAATTTGGCATTCAAACAGGGGGCGGGTGCCGCGCAGGTGTTTATGCGATTGGCGGACGTTGCGCCATTTGCACAGAATATATCCCCGATTCGTTCAGATCTGTTTTTTAACAAAGATTTGGTTGTTGGGTTAAATATTGGCGAAATCAACCCATCTGATTGGCCGGAATTGATTAAAAATCTGAATCACATTGGTGCAGCATTATTATTGGTTTTACCACAAGACAAGGGGTTAAAGTCCGATTTTGTGGGGCGCGCGTACGGTCTGTTGGACGGGCCGGTTGAAAAATTTAATGGCGCGTTGCATTGGTATCTGGGGGAAAGTGCGTCCCGTATAGAACAAGTGGAACGTTTGACGACAGCACTGCAACCGCAAATGATATCGCGTTTGAAGTTTTGGATACACTAGGCATTCGTCAGGACTAAATATTTTGGTGCGGCCGTTTCAGCCATATTTTTATGCTGATAACGCGTTTGAATTGTTTGTATGTCTGGTGTATGCATATGCATTCCTGATTCGTGTGCGCGCGCCATAATCCAATCAAAGTATTCCCAATGGTCTGTGCCGATAATAATTTCGCCGGCATCGCACAGGTGTGATGCCAACATTTTTATAAATTCGGTTTGTAACAGGCGGCGTTTTTCATGCTTTGCCTTGGGCCACGGGTCAGGGTGCAGAACCCAAATTTGGTTAAATTTCATATTGCCCGCGCGCAGAAAATCCCGCACATCGTCGGGGTAAATGCGAATATTTTGGTATTCTGGCAAAATTTCATTTGTTTTTTCGTCTGTCATCGCACCCAGCAGGGCCGCAACACCGTTCATAAATGGTTCTGCGCCAATAATATGTGCGTCGGGGTTATGAATTGCCAAATCGCGTACGTGTTCGCCCGCGCCAAATCCGATTTCCAGAATGTTAAATTTACCGGTCTTTTCGTCGTTTTTTGCAAAAATTGCCGGCAACACATTGTCCAGCAAGTATTGCTTGCGTGCAGATAATTTTTTCCCGTGCCGACGGCCAAAAGTTCTTATTTCTTGTTTTTCCATATATTTAGTATAGAATCCGATATGTTATAAAACAAGGTAAATATAAATATGAGACAGGGATTATCACAGGATTTAATTGCGCGCGTATTGGGCGCGGCACCGAAATATACACTGGACGAACTGGAAAAAAAGTTCCCACCACGTGCGTTGCCAGATGGGGCATTTGTAACACGTTTCGCACCCAGCCCTACGGGCTTTATGCATCTGGGCGGATTGTATGGTGCGCTGGTTGATTGCAAGTTGGCGCGTGATACAGGTGGCGTGTTTATGTTGCGTATCGAAGACACAGACACCAAGCGCGAGGTTGCGTCCGCC
>UROD01000004.1 GCA_900549365.1 uncultured Rickettsiales bacterium
CCGCCATACCGTTACCTTGAACCCTTCTTGCATCTCTTTTAATTTCCCACTCAATCTAGAAATTCTGCTTTGTGATGCGGACTGGCGCGATTGCATGGATGTGGCATCATTACGCGATGTGGTGATTTTTGCTGTGGCCTCGATAGTGTGCATACCCGTCGCATTTGTGCCGGCGGCGGCCTGTGTGGCGTCCTTGCCATCACGTCCGTCTTTACCATCTTTGCCATCTATACCATCGCGACCGTCCTTGCCATCTTTACCATCTTTGCCGTCGCGTCCAGCGGGACCCATTTTCTGATCTGCCTCGGCCTTGGTTGCAACCTGTTCAATGTTTCGGCAATACACATTATAGTCCGACGAATAGTACAACATTTGGCCATCAATGTTGTCTTGGGTTGGAACGTTGCTAGATGTGTACAGGCATCTTTCTTGGATTGGCGTGTACAACCATTTGTAACTGTCACTCTTGATAGAACTGTTGTTGGTGCATACAAACACATATTCACCCGTGGACGCAACGGTCTGGTTGCCAATGCCCGCACCCGCGCGCAGAATCTTGGTCGCACCCTCTGGGCATGCGTCATCTGGGGCATCGCTGCGTCCGTTGCATTCGTACACCTGAACAGCCGACCCAACAGGACGCGCGCGTGACGATGCATAAAACTCCCACGTACCCGAATCGCGATACAAATATTCGTCCATATCATAGTCAGACGTGCCGGTAAAATCACGCGTTTGCAATTTGCAGTAACCCGCGCCATTGCCTGTCGGCCGCTTTGCCGCGGTGGTTAGTGTTTTCTTTGTTGTGCTTTTGCCAGATGTTGCCGATGCTTTCTGTGTCGTAGCAGATGTAGCTATTAACTGGTCGTCTGGCCGTAACGGAATAGCTACGTTATTAGTAGACCGCTGTGCACCCTGCCACAGGAACAGATTTGGATCAAACATTGGCGATTGTTTTTCACTTTGCTGTGTCGCCGATGTTTTCGTTTCTACTGGCTTTGCGGGACATTTGCCGGCACCGTCCGCCGCGCTGTTGTCCCAGCATGTCTTGGCCTTGCATACCAATACTTGGTTCTTGCGGCACACTGCGTTATATACCAAACCGTTTTCATCGGTAAAGGTGCTGGAATATTCTGCACATTGCTCTTTGGTCAAATCACCCTTGGCGTGTTGGGCAAACGGAATAATTTCGCCATTCAATCCCGTGCATGATACATCAACCCAACCGCCACTGGTGCACAGATAGCGAACCTCGCGTTCAATCACCTGACCCTCAAATACATGGCCGGCGGATAAAACAACCGTATTGTCAACCTTTATATCGCCCCATCCGCATTCGTATACATAAAATTCGTGTGAGTTATCGGCGGCGTATTGATATTGCGTCTGGTCTAGGTACAGATACCGCGCATGTTCTGAGATATATGTATCACTGTGTTTGGCGATTTTATGCATGCTGTCACGCGAAACATCACTGTCCACCGAATTGGTCGCACATAATCCCGCCATCGGTACCAGTATAACAAACAAAAACGATAATAATTTTTTCATGGTGTGTTTTCCCCTACATTATTATGTCTAATTTTATCACAAATTGACGCGCGTACCAAGTGCAAAAGCATACCAATATGAAACAAATAATATCATTTCTGCGTTGTAAGAACGGCAAATTTATGATAAAATCTAGATAATACAAGTGGGGATTTTTACCGCCCCACCACAGAATAACGGGAGAGATATATTATGAAAAAATTATTATCTGTGTTTATGTTGTTTGCTGTATGCAGTGCTGCAAATGCAGTCCCCAATGTAATGGATGCTCTCTATAATGCTAACGTTGGTTATGTAATGCCTTCGCAAGTTGAACGAGCACAAGAAGTTTATGAACAAGAGCTTTCAACACAAACAGCAGGTTGTGTTATCAGAGAAGATACATGTGACAATGACGATGAATATCTGACTATTCCTGGGCGTCGTGGTTGTTTTGTGTGTCAGAAAGGGAAATGTATAACGGGCGACGTTGTGGTCGCAACAAATGCCAGATTGGACAAAAAATCATACAAGAATCACATATTTTTGTGCCAACTGGGTTGGAATGACCGTTGGGTTCCAGAGCAGTTAAGAACATGTCCTGAAAAATATTTAGTACTGCGTAACGATATGAATGCAGTTGAAAAGATTATCAATCCGAACACTGGCGAAACAGTTTTTAATGATAATGATGCCCAGGTTATCAGTGGTGCAACACCGTGCATTGGTTATGCATGCATGGATGGCTACACAGAATTAAACGGGCGGTGTGTTGATAATGCACTGATTGCCGCACAGGCAAACTGTGAAGATACTGGTGGTGTGTATAATAATGGCACATGTTCCTGCAATGGTGCAAGTGGCTTAAAACCAAAAGCAGACGGAAAATCTTGCGAATGCATCAACGATAATTATGAATACGACGAAGACGCAAGACAGTGCAAGGAAACAGAGGACTCAATTCAGGCACGCAAGGATGCCGATGCCGCAAAAGCAGCACAAGAAACGCAAGCCGCATGCACACAATCGGGTGGCGCGTGGTCAAATAATGCGTGCGCATGCGACGAAAATAAAAACTTGAAAACGGAAAACGATATTTGTGTTTGCATCAGTGCTGATTTTGAACGTGATGCATTGAATAATTGCGTTAAAACAAATCTGGCGCAACAGCGCGAACGTTGCGCGGCGGCCGGAAACGATGTTGCATATTGGCAAAATAACTCTTGTCGTTGTCGCAATGTTGATATGACATGGCAAAATGATCGGTGCGTAATAAACCCGAACAAGGCAATTTGCGACAATATGGTCGATGCAAAATGGCTGGGTGGCAGATGCGTCTGCAACGATGACGATTACGAATACCGTAACGGCAAATGTGTTAAAAACAAAGACGCCGTTGCGCGCGAGGCCGCGGCCAAACTGACAGCCGACCAAAACGCATCGCGTGGCAAAATCACAACACTCAGCACCACATTAAAAGAGATGCAAGAAGGGTTCAAGGTAACGGTATGGCGGAACGAAGACGGCACGTTTAACACGACACGTCTGGCATCTGATTCTATTGCGGCGGTTGTACTGGGGACAACAGGTGGTTTGGTAACCAGTCACGTTGTAAAAAAGAATCAAGTAAACAAAGGATTTGATGACATCCAGTGCACAGTTGGTGGCCAATCGGTTGCTGGCTGGGGTGACGAGTTCCGCGTCGGTATCCAATAAAACAAAAACCATAAGATGCGAGAAACAAAACTGCGCCCGTGGGCGCAGTTTTGGTATATTTGGTGCGCTGACGCGCAACTTTTACTAACTGGATTGCCACGCCACATACGTGGCTCGCAATGACGTGTGATAATCCAGTAAATAAAACTTGTCCGCCATTGGCGGACATATTATTTTTATCGTGGCGCAGCGTCAGCGGCGACGGATGAACTTTGTGTCACGCACCATCTGATAAAAACAAACGCCCAAACGGGCGTTGGTTTGTTATTTGCATTCTGCAATCAGTTGATTGATTTGTGCAGTCAGCACCAAGTCGCCCTGCTTTTGCTTTTCAACCTGTGCAATCGCGTATACAACCGTCGCATGATCACGATCACCAACATACTGGCCAATTTCGGACAAAGACAGATTTGTTGCACCCTTTAATACCGCCATCATTGTCTGACGCGCCAAAACCAATGCGCGTGCACGACCACGACCACAAATTGCATCATATGAAACGCCCAGTTTTTCACACATATTGCGTACCATTGCGATTGGTGTTTTTGCACGCTGTAATGTATCTGCCAACAAACGTGATGCAACCGTCATATCAACCGATGTGCCCATCAATTCTGTATATGTTTTGATTTTTGTTGCAATACCATGTACCAAATGTCCGTCCGCCGCGGTACGCGATGCCAATTCTGTTGCAACATCACCAGACACCCCAGAACGCATTAAAATAACACGACGTACATTTGCATTTGGCGCAACAACATCTGCAACCAAGCCAGACGCCAACAATGACTTTGCACGATGATCAAAACCGGTCAGATTGCTGGGGGCGGCGTTTGCCGTTAACACGATGTTTTTGCCAGCATTGCGCAAATCAACAACCAGTTGCAAAAATTCTTCGCATGTTGCACGTTTGCCCGCCAACATTTGAACATCGTCCATAATAAATGTATCACAGTTGCGGCAGTAATCTTTGAATGCAAATATTGTACGATCATGCAATGCGCGTGTAAATTCAGAAATAAATTCGCCACCAGGCATCATAACAACGCGACCCGCCGACGCATTTGCAACACAATGTGCCAACAACGATTTACCACACCCCGCCGGCCCATAAATAAACAGTGGTGAGAAAGCAACCGCACCCGCCGCCAGTTTCTTGCATGCCGACAACACAAATGCATTTTCATCAGACGCAACAAATTCATCAAAGTTTGTCGCCGCATCATCAGATGCCGCTGTCGCCGCTGGGGCATATGATTGAACATTGTTATCGTTTGCCACAGGCGCAACCGCGGCCGCACCACGAACATCAATACGTACCGCCAAACCAAATTCCGCTGCAACCGTATTCAGTGTTGCGCCATGTACCCCAGAAATAAAGTCAGCAGAAAACTGATTCTGGGCGGTCAAAACCAACGTATTATTTTCAATTTCGAAATTCAGTGGGGCAATCCAAGACGAGAACGCAGCAGAATCCATTTTTGCGGCAATGGCCCCCTTGATTGTTTCCAAGTTTGTCATTGTTTTTGTTGCCGCTGCCTGCATGTCGTTTCTCCTTTCCTTTCTCTAAAAGAGTTTCCTGCCAGCGCAAGAGTGTAAAAATCACCTGCACATAAACGCTAAATTTTACTGTTGAATAAAATTTAGTGTTTATGTTAGCCCTACTTTTAACCCTCTCGCTTTGGTGATTGAGTTTCTCGGTCTCAATCGTTTTGGATACGTCAAATAAGTTATAAGATAAATTTCGATTTTCAACTAAATGTTAAACATTTTTTTAACATTTATTTTTTGACAACGATTCGTTTTTTTGCCAGATTTCCGCGCTTTGTATATACATTGTATAGACAAGAAAAGATTCACATACGAATATATCCACCGTCTACTTTTTGCACCAAACCCTGCAATTCTAGGACAACCAAATCGCGTTTAATTTCCAAAATACTTTTTTGGACAATTTCTGCCAATACAGATTCTGATACTGGAATCGCCCCCAGTTTATCCAACAAGGAATTTTCACCAATATCTTTTTTTGATTTTTTTTGCAAAGATTGGGAATCATTTTCCAATTCTGGAAAATCTGATGCCCCCATGCATAATTCTGCCGCACCTGATTTTATCAGCGAATTCGGGCCAATGGCACGGGAATCCGCGGGATGCGATGGTATTGCATAAATTTTGCGCCCCATATCGATTGCGAATCGGGCCGTACGCATACTGCCAGATTGCATATCGGCCTCGCCCAGAATCAATTTTTCACCGATTCCTGCGACCCAGCGGTTACGCTGAACAAAATTTTGTGCGACTGGCGTAAAACCAACGGGCATTTCACTGACAACCACGCCACGTGAAACAATGTCCCAATACAACGATTCGTTTTCAATCGGCCATATATAATCCACCCCGCCCGCCAGAACAGCAATCGTCTGGGCATTACCAGATACACGCAACGCACCACGGTGTGCCGCGGCGTCTGTACCAATCGCCATACCAGACACAACCACCAAACCGTGCGATGCAAATTCTGCGGCCAAATTAGCTGTAAATTCCATACCAGCCGCCGTTGCGTGACGTGTTCCCACCATTGCAACGGCACGCCGACGCAAAGTATCCAGATTTCCACGCGCGGTCAATACCGGCGGATGATTTTTTACCGCCCGCAATGCCGCTGGGTATAATTCATCATCATCACATATATAATGTATATTTAACTCGGCTGCGCGCGCCATTTCGCGCATAACAGTATCACGATGTGACGTGTCGGCATTTAAAGACGTTGCGGCGGCCACTGCATCGCCATCGAATCGGCGCAGCAATTCGTTATAACGCGCCGGTCCGATACCTGCACTGCGTAAAATCAATAATTTTTCAAACAGATTTTTATTCATACCAATCACTATAAAAAAATTCACATATATATTAAAAGCAAAAAACGACCCAAGATGTGGGTCGCTTTTTTAATTTACGTTATGCAACACAGAATTATTTCATTGCATTCAAAATACCTTCGAAATCATATTCTGTGCATGCAGTTGGTCTGGTTTCATTAGTCCAGATGGCACTCTTGCATTCTTCAACCAGCAACCCCAGATTATCCTTAAATTCCTTATACTGCGTTGGGTTCTTTTCTTTCAGTGTCAGCAACTGGCTCTTTAATACTTGGTTGTCGCCCAGGTTCTTGTTTTTTTGACCCTGAACCTTGCCACCAATCAGTTTATTACCAAACAGTTCCATAATACCAACACCAACGCCGGCACCACCAACCGCACCGCCAACAGTCGCCCATGTACGCGCGGTCTTTTTAGCGTCTAAAATACGTTGTTTCAATGTGCCTTCGTCCGCCCACGCACCACAGGTTATATTCTGACCCCATTCAAAATATTTTGCAGGAATATCAGATGTACTGATGCGATTATCTGTGGATTTAACCTCTACCCTGACAAAGCATGTATTGTTTTCAGGATTTTCAGTATCTTCGACCATTGTCGCATAGTTATCACGATTGCTGTACCGTGATGCCCAAACAAACGTGTTACCAATACCTATATTGTTATTGATACATGCGTTCTTTTCCTTTTCGCGCATGTCAACGGTCTTGGTGTCCGCAACCGGTTCAACGCGCGCGCTGGATTTGCTTTCGCTGGCTGCATCAGATGTGGCCGAATTTGCCGCAGATGCCATTGCCGTAATTTGGTTTGTCGACGCAGTTGTCGCACGACGTGGCGCGTTCGTCACCATCTGGGTCTGCATAGAACGCCGTGCCTGACCAGCGGGCGATACCGCCATTGCCGGCATTGCAATTAAACCACACATCACAAAGTATAGAATTTTATTCATTCTGTCCCTTCCCTAATTCTTTCTCGCATTGTATCACAAATCGCATAAAAAATAAAGACCAAATACAAAAGAAAAAGGGGCGCACGCGCCCCAATAAAAACTATTTTTTCCATTTCCATTTAATGGTTGATTCTGTGCCATGCACCAGACGACTGATATTTTCACGATGACGCCACAGGCACAGCAACCCCATTGCCAAGAATGCAAAGCCCGTCTGTGTCCCAATAACAAACCCAAATATCGGCATCAGGCAAAATACAACAACCGCACCCAACGACGAATACCCAGACGTCAACGCCACAATCAACCATTCGATTCCACATATCACAAACGCCGCCGGACTGATTGCCAAAATTGTACCAAACAGCGATGAAATCCCCTTGCCCCCGTGGAAACGCAACCACACGGGATAGCAATGTCCAACAATCGCCGCAAAACCACACCATGCGGCAAACGCGTCACCACCAACAGCGCGACCGATAAAAACCGCCGCAATGGCCTTGGCCATATCTAATAACCACACCACGCCCGCCATACGCAGACCACCCACGCGCATAACGTTTGTTGCGCCAATATTGCCACTGCCCACCTGACGCAAATCACCCTTGCCCATCAGGCGTGTGAACACCAATCCCATTGGAATTGAACCCAATAAATACGAAATAATTATCGCAAATACGTACATCATTTTATTTTTCCTTGATTTTATGTTTGTTTTTTATAGAATAGCAGGAAACTTGACTAAATAAAAGGAAAATAAAGTGGCAAATCATAAGTCATCTGAAAAAAGAATTTTGGTCACGACAAAGAAAAACGCCGTGAACACCGCCCGTCGCAGTGCTGTTAAAACCGCTACGAAAAAGGCATTGGTTGCAATCGAATCTGGGGACAAGGCCGCAGCAACATCTGCCGCACGTGCCGCAGAAAGCAAGATTATGAAATCCGCCGGCAAGGTTATGCCAAAACAGCGTGCCGCACGCAAGATTTCTCGTCTGGCGAAAAAAGTTTCCAAAATGGCATAATGCCATAATGGCAAAATATATCAGCGCACATTTCTGTGCGCTTTTTGTTGTTATCTGAAAACATTTAACCAATTCTATAAATTTTTACATATCCATCTGATGTATCACTGACGCCAGAACCACCATTGCCCCCTTTGACAGATGTAGAGCCGATTCCCAGCCATCCCTTGGCGTTAATGCCACCACCGCCACCGCCACCATATGACCAAACAGTAACCGTACCACATGTTGCGGACAAATTTTCACCCCCAGCACCGCCAACACCTGATGCAAAACTGTTTTTTGCTGTGCCACCTTTGCCACCGGACTCGTAACTGCCGCTGATACCCGCCTCTGCTGATAATAATCCACTGCTGGTGGGGGCTGCGCCACCTGCACCCGATGGCGCACCACCGCCACCACCGGCACATACAAAAGATGCTGCACCGCTGCCACTACGCAAAGCACCACCCAGACCGTCTGTACCACCACCACCGCCGCCGCCACCACAATTTTGTGCCGCGCCGTTTGCATCACCCCCAGAACCACCAATACCACCAACCCCACCATCAGATGTTACAGATGTTTCACCTAGTAAAAACACACTGGTCATACCAGAACTGCCGCCACCGCCACCAGATACCAAAACACCACTGGTATTAACAGACCCAGCATTACCATTTCCACCAACAAATGCCATTATATCTGTATTCTGATTGACTGAAAAACTGTATGATTTACTGATGGCCTCTGCCCCTGCACCTGCGTTTGTTCCGCCACCCGAGCCGCCTGAACCACCTTTGACCTCTGCACGATAACAACCTGGTGTCAAAGTTATTGTTTCGCATGTTCCAATTCCCGAAACCTGTGCCACCAAAGTTTCATTTCCAATTGTATATGTCCCTGTGGCTGTCTTGACAACCAAACTGTGCGGACATTCGCCCAACACCGCGGCCGCCCAAAATTTTTGTCCTGATGAATTCATAACAGTTAACGCTGCACCTGACGGTTGAACCGCTATTAAATTTATCGGCAAATCCCCAACCATCAAAACAGGCATAACCGTCCCCTATACATACAAATATTACTCATTAAAATACAGCCACACATACCCAGATGGTGGCGCGCCAGCCGGCACAGACGTAGACACCGCCATAAAACGCGCATCGTCACCCGCCGCCACAGTCCCAGATTGCGTACCAACAGGCAACCGTCCAACCGCGACCGTACCGGACGTTATGTTATCTGCATTTGTTGTGTCAACATCTTGGACATTTGCCAAACCAATTTGGCGTTTTGTAACATTATGCGGATTTTGCGCACTTTGAATATGGTCGTCGTACACCAATAAATCAGGTTTATTCAAAATATAGTTTGGCGCAGACGTATCTGTTTGATTCCAATCGGGTTGTACATTATTATTTGGTTGTAATTGCAAAACTATTTTATCTACATACTCTACACTGGCGATATCACCATGTGCATCTTTCATTAAAATGATAAAATTCAACGCGACAAACACGCACATGCCTGCGATAACACACCACATATACATGCGAATATTATGTCTTACCACTGCTAATACCATGGCGGCGGTCGGCATTGATTCTCCTATCCTATTCATAGAATTATTACAAATATCACCTGTACCCGTCAAGCGGGTTTATATATGGTTTAATTGTATGGTGTACATAAAAATAAAACCGGCGTTTGCCGGTTTTATTTTTTAATTCAATGGTGCGCCCCAATGTTGCTGGATATTGCGTTCTGCGTCCATCGGGCTGACCAATACCTGTGGGGTCAAGATAACGACCAGTGTATCACGCGTCGCCGTTGTTTCACGCGAACCCGACAACGCCATAAAGTCCGGATCGCCCAAGCCATAACGCGTATCATTATTGGTCTGCTTTTCAAACCCAGATACAACCAACATCTGACCAGATTCCATAATAACTTCTTGCATGAAACTACGTTCTTCAACCTCTGGCAACTGCAATGTAACCTCGCCAATGGTCTGGGTCGACATTTTCAGCAATTCACGAACCGACATACGGAACAGCAACAGAATCTTGCCATTTTCCAAAACGTTCGGCAACAACTGCATTGAAAAACCAGTTTCCAAATCGTCTTGATCAACCGTACTGGATTCAACCGTTGTAAAGTTACGTGATTCAAAACGTTTGATATAACCCGTGGTCTTGGTGTTATTGACCGGTGCAACACGGTTGCTGCGGGTTGTGACGCCAACATTGGTTACCAACGATACCTTGCCCTGCTTTGCCAATGCCTCTATCAATGCGGTACTGCCTGCGGCACGCGCCAATGAACCATTCTTTATTTGGTCTGCGGTGTATGCACCCGCTACTTCCTTGCCGCCCACTGTGTGGGTTGCGCCCGTCAATGCCGATACAGTGTTTGACAGAACAGCAATGTTCATGGAACTGGCCTCGGTCGTGGCCAAATTATTCTTTGGATTCGCAACAATGTTCAAACCCGACGCACTGTTAATTGCCGCGGCCAAGTTCAAACCAAACGCCGAATCATTAGATATAGAAACCTGCAAGACCTTGACGTCAATGGTCACTAACTGCGACAAACGTTTGTTCTGTCTGTTGATATAATCGCCAACACGTGCCAACACCGATGGTGGTGCGGTAACAGTAATTGTGCCTAAACTGCGCGATACGGTGAAATCAGCGTTCTGGCTTTTACCAATAATAGCAGATATCGCCTTTTCAATTTCGTCCCATTCTTTTAATGTAGATTCCAACGCAACCTGATTACCATCGTCGGTTTGAACCGCGGTCTGGTACGACACATCTGTACCTAACGCATATAATGTAAATGTCTTGGTTTCTGTTTCATAGAATACAATCGACGCTTTGTCATAGTACCACAGCAAATCCAAATCTGTCGCCACCTGTGACAACAGGCCTGATAATTTGCCCGTATACGCAACATTGATTGTCTTTTTCAATTTTTCAGAATTTACCTGACTGTCAATCTTGACTGGAATACCAGTTATTGAATGTACATCATTAGCAAATACTTGCAGTGTAACCGGCTCGTTCAACAAAATAGTAACGCCTGTATCAGTTTCAAATTGCGATGGCAAATTGTTACGATGTTCTAAAACTGTTGATTTGCTGCCCAACCATACGCCTTCGGACATAGAAACCGTATCGCCACTGGCAACCTTGGCCGTGGGATTTTTTGCCATTTCAAACGCGTCGTATGCATTTATAAAATTCTGGTCGACGGTCGCCGCAACCTTGGCCGATTCACGTGCTGTACACGCCGCCAGCGCAACCCCCAGCACACTGAACATAAATAACATCTTGAATGATTTTGTCATTATTCTTTCTCCTACGGCAATGCACTTGCGCTTTTATTCTTCGGTTGTAGATATTACCAACACACGGTTCCCCTTATAGAACTTGGCATATGGAACTGGGGTCGCACGACCAAAGTTACGAACCAACGCCGACGCCACATCAACAAAGCGTCCTTTGAATACTGCGCTGGCCTCTATCGGGTATTCACGTGATGTTGCCCAAACCAAATCCCAACCTTCTTTGTCGCACCAGTTTTGCAAAACTTCGCGCAAGGTCTGGCCATTGGCAACAACCCACGAACGAACCTGATCCGTCAGTTTTACAGATGGTTCTGCGTCCGCAGACGCGTTAACCGCAATTTCGCTGTCATCATCTGCACCAGCCAAAATATTACCCTTTTCATCAACCTTGTTCATGCCCATCTTGGCCGCGAATGCAGAATACGCATCGGCATTCTTGTTGCAATTTTTGCGACCACTGCGCGACACGGCCAGAACACTGCCCCCATCATCTTCCAGCATTTCGCGATGCAGCAAAGGCATTTCAGAACCAGAATTGCATTCATCGTCAAACCCAACTGGGATTTGTGTCCCGTGCAGCATATTTGCCCCACCCGACCAATCACCATAGCCGGCATTTGTCCCCAGATTGAAATTATTTTCAACAACCAAATCCGTACCAATCTTTGACACAATGCGAATATTGTCGGACTGTTTATCTTGGGCACATGCACCATCTTCGCATGCAACCTCTACGTCGGCATCAGAACCCGCAATTGGCCACACCGGCACAGCAGTTGTTGTTTGCGTTTCTTCTGTGGTGTCTGTTTGCACGTATTGATTTTCATCAACCGTTTTGTCTTGGGAATAAAAAACCTCACTCGTTACAATCTGGGGCAAGGATTCTGCGGCAAAGCAATAGCCAGCCGCGGTTGCAAACATTGCGACAATAAAAATCTTGCGGAACATAAAATTTTCCTTTCCTGAATGATTTATCTTATTTATTGTACTTATTATAACAATTTGACCGAATCTGTGCAAGACCAAATCGCACCCACACAAATTTATATTTGCAAGATAAAATCGCACGAATCGGCAAAAGATGTTATACTGTCTGCGACAACATACAATTTTAGGGGACGCATATGCAAAACATATTGATTTTAAGTGGTATTTCTGTGGTGATTATTATTTCTATCGTGATTGCGACATTGATTTTTGGCGTAAATCGCCGCGTACGCAATTTGGAAAAAACACTGACATATCAATACAATCTGATTGTTAAAATTCAGTCCGTGTTGAAAAACAAATCTGCAACAAACGCCGTTGCCGAACACGCAGAGGTTATTTATCAAGATTTGTTGCAACACCTGATTCCGATTATGGCGGCGATTGATGTTATGCCACGCGCAACCCCTGAACATCCACTGTGGCGTGCATTGGGTGGCATTTTGGACGAATACAACAAAAACCCATTTGTACTGGAAAAATTGCGTCGTTGTATTAAACTGGATTCCGAGGTTGCCCGCAGCGTCGACAACTATATGAACCGCGCAGATGCATTTTTACAGCATCTGACCGCCACCGAACCAGAGGGGATTTTGTCTGCGACATTTACCGATGGTTTGCTGGGCCAGTCATTGACGTTCTTTGCACAGGCGCGCACGCTGGCGGCACAAAGTAACGAGTAAATGGCAAAACTGACCGAAAATCTTGTTCGTGAAATTTCCAGCATTCGTGGCGAACCCACGTGGTTAACCGATTGGCGCGTGGCGGCATTTCATGCATGGACAAAAATGCACGAACCTCATTGGGCCGAATTTGAATATGCCCCAATTGATTACGATGCCCTGAATTACTATAACGAGCCAACACCAATTGATAATTCCGACCTGCGCGACACATATGACAAAATGGGATTACCAGAATCTGAAAAGCGCGCGCTGTTGGGCATGGCAACAGACACCGTTATCGACAGCCGTTCTGTGCATACATCGTACACCGCTGAATTAGAAAAATTGGGAATTATATTCTTGCCCTTTTCGGACGCTGTCAAGAAACACCCAGAATTAGTCAAACAATATTTAGGCACTGTTGTTCCTGCAACTGACAATTTCTTTGCCGCATTAAACGCTGCGGTATTTTCAGATGGCACGTTTGTATACATACCCCCACACACAAAATGCCCCATTGATTTGGCCAGTTATTTCAGAATTGAAACCGCAAAAATCGGTCAATTTGAACGCACCCTGATTATCGCTGACCGCGGCGCAGATTTGTCGTATATGGAGGGTTGCAGTGCCCCACGCCGTCCCAACCATCAACTGCACAGTGGGGTTGTTGAAATCATTGCATTGGACGACGCACGCGTTAAATACGCAACTGTTCAAAACTGGTATGCAGGCACGCCCGCACAGGGCAAAAACGTTGGCGGAATATTGAACTTTGTGACAAAACGTGGTCGCGCCGAAAAAAACGCAACCATTGATTGGACACAGGTTGAAATCGGCTCTGCGATGACATGGAAATATCCATCGACAATTCTGGCGGGCGATGGCGCGCACAGTGATTTTTATTCGCTGACCATCACGCGGGGCGCGCAACTGGCCGATACCGGAACGAAAATGATTCACATCGGCGACAACACCGTTTCAAACATCGTGTCATACGGCGTTGCAACCGATGCATCACAACAAACATTTCGCAGTTTGGTTTCATTTTCGGGTCACGGGGGTAAAAACGCATCAAAGTGCGACACGCGTATAATCGGCAACGATGCCACGGCAAATACACTGCCAACAATCATTCACACAAACGGCGAAAATACCCAGAGTCACGAGGCCACAACCGGTGCAATCGACGCAAATCAATTATTGTTCTTGATGCAATCAGGCATTGCAGAGGACGAAGCAATCGCCCTGATTATCGGCGCATCGGCGGCACCAATTATATCACGACTGCCGATGGAATTTTTGGTGGAATCAAAACAACTGATTCAGATGGCATTGGCAAAAAACTAAGTACAGGAATATAAATATGCTGGAAATAAAAAATTTATCTGTATCACTGGACGGCAAAGCATTATTGCACGACGTCAACATGACCGTGGCGCGTGGTGCGCGGCATTTGCTGGCGGGGTCAAATGGTTCGGGCAAATCAACATTGGCCGCCGTTATTGCCGGTAACCCAATGTATCAAATTGACAGTGGTGAAATAATTTTTGACGGTCGCGACATCACCCACGAAAACGCGACAACGCGCGCATTGCTGGGCATATTTCTGGGGGCGCAAAATGTCCCTGAAATTCCAGGGCTGACAGTGCTGAGTTTTTTGAAGCATTCCGTCGCCGCGCACGCGCATTTCCAGACAGGTCGCGATTTATCAATGGGTGAATTTTTGCAGACCTTGGAACGCGTCCGCACTGAATTAAATATCCCAAAAGAATGGCTGAATCGCAGTATCAACGTCGGTTTTTCTGGTGGGGAACGCAAACGACTGATGCTGTTGCGTCTGAAAATGATTGCGCCTGCATTTGCAATTCTGGACGAACCAGATTCTGGGGCTGATGCCGATACCCAGAAAATGATTGCGCAAACGATTCACGAAATGCCCGACACAACATTTATGTTTATCAGCCACCAGCCGACATTTACGTCAATGGTTGGCGCGTCTGATATAACAACTTTGTCTGGCGGCCATATTATGGTAAAATAAAAACACAGATAAAAAACGAAAGGAAGCAAAATGTCTGAAAACAAATCGCAATGCTTGATGTCATGGATTCTGTGGCGTCCGCTGAAATTTGCATTGATGTTGTTGGGATTGGGTATCGCGGTTATGATACCATATGAAATCGTTCTGAATACGATTAGTGCTGGGGCCGCAATGTGGACGCTGGGGATTTTATCAATTGCCGCATTTGTGTACGCCATATATTCACTGTTTCATCGCCTGCCCCACGATAATCTGGACAGATACAGTTTTGTTGCATTGGAAAATGCACAGGCATACGTTCTGGCAATGGCGGTATTTATTGCAATGCTGGCCGTTATACAGGCACGATCTTTTTTATTCTCGCTGGTGATGATGGGTACGGCGGGCAATGTGATATTCGTGCTGTTGGCGGCGGTGATGTTTGTCGCATACGCGTACCTTGTCGGGTTATCATTGGCAAATGTGTACGCCAAATTCCGCCGCGGTCGCGCAATGAATATTCCAACATGGAAAATCATTTGCAGTATACCATTTGGTTTTAATTTGATTTGGATTCCAGGGTATATTTTGCCGGATGAAAAAGCCCCAAAGACACCCGTTATTCCAATTCATGCGCCATGGTATAAAAACCTGACAAACTGGATTGTATCGCGTCCGTCGCGCACAATATTGGCGTTCGCAATTTTGACATTGTTTACCGGATTTATGTTTGGAATCCAGACGATATTCTGGACATGTGCGGCAATATTACTGTTTTCAATATGGGCATCAACCGTTGGCGCAAAACGTTTTTGCAAAAATATTGGTGGCACGTATGCAACCGTTGCCGTGGTGCTAAACATCATTATGATTTTGGCAATATCGGTAATTACATATCAACAGATATCACAAATCAGCGCATACGAAAATGTTGCCATAACGGTAACGGACACAACACAAAATATAAACCAGTAAAAAACGCGCTATGTACACCGTATCGCGGCACAGGGGGATTTTATGAACGGAATAATTTTACTTGCAGGATTCATTTTTGTTCTTTGGTTGGGACGTGCAATTTTAATCCCATTGTTGGTTGCAACGTTCCTGTGGTATTTAATAAATGCCATATCTGCCTATTGTCGCAAGGTGTTTCCATTGCGTGATGTAGATGCACGTCGTACGTATCCAATTTCAGCGGGCGCATTTGATTGGCTGTCTAATATCATAGCCCTGTGCGCGATGGCTGGATTGCTGTATCTGTTTGCATCACAGGTACGCCCGATGTTTTCAGAATTACTGGTTGCCCTGCCCGCGATTCAACATAAACTGGTTGAAATTGGCGTCACATTATCTGGCACACTGGGCATCAGATTTGATGCATCACTGTTGCCCAACGTTACCAGAATCGCCAGCAGTATCGGCACATCACTGGCGGGAATTGCAACATCTGTTGGATTGATTTGCATATACCTGTTGTTTATGTTTGTGGAACAGACAACATTTGATAAAAAATTCTCGGCCCTGTTTCCAAATAAAACGCAATTCAAAAAGATGCGTTATATATTGAACAGCATTGATACAAACATGAAAAAATACCTGTTTATGAAGACACTGATTTCAGCGGCAACGGGCCTGCTGTCATACCTGTGGTTACACGCCATCGGTTTGGAATTTGCGGGCGTGTGGGCATTTATAGTATTCATTGCAAACTATATTCCAACAATCGGCGCAATCGTGGCATGCGGTCTGCCTATTATGTTTTCGTTGGCAACCGCGCAAACATTGCATCAACCAATTCTGGTGGCAATCGGTTTGATTGGCCTGCAAATATTACTGGGTAATATCATTGAACCAAAATTGACGGGAAAAACATTGAACCTGTCAACACTGGCGATATTGATAAACTTGGTATTCTGGGGCATGATTTGGGGTGTTGCCGGTATGTTTTTCAGTGTGCCATTGTTGGTGGCAACATTTATTATCACCGCGCAATTTGATTCCACGCGTTGGATTGCGGTACTGTTGTCTGCGGACGGCAAAATTCCGGACAAGCGCGACGAATAAAAATCGCGCTATGTGCATTGAATCTGGGCTTTTTTGATTATTGCGCGCGACGCATCATGGCGATTGCGTTTTCTAAAATCACGCGCGCAGATTCTGAATCCAGTTTTGTTTTTATGTCCCCGCGGCGCACACATCCCATGTCATCTTGGGCGGCGATACTGGAATAACTCTCGTCAATAAATGCGATGGGAATTTCGGTCAGTTTTTCAATCGCCGTCGCGCAATCACGAACGCGCGCGGTCGTGTCTGATTCCGTGCCATCGCCATGCAACGGCAAACCAATGATAATTCCAACCGCGTGTTCCGCAATGGCCACATCAACGATTTTGGGCGGAATGTCATTTGGATTTTTTACGACAATTTGTGGTCGCATAAACAAAAATTCACGCGATGCGTCCGACACAGCAACGCCTGTACGCGTCGCGCCCCAATCAATTCCAACTATGCGCCCACTGCGCGGAAAACCCTTGAAATCTGGCAGAATCATTGTATAATTTCCTCTGATTAAATAATAGGATTAGAAATGGCGTTTAGCAAGCAACAATTACAGAAATTTGCCAATCTGATTAGAATCGAAATTTCTGATGAAAAACTGGAACAAATGAATATTGATTCCGTGATTGATTGGCTGGACAAATTACAGAAAATCGATACCCGCGGTGTTGAACCAATGTTAAACCCAGCGCAGCATACATTACCTCGGCGCGCGGACGTGGTTACCGACGGAAATATTCGCGACGCGGTCATGGCCAACACCCCTGACAAGGCGGGCGTATCACGTGGTTATTTTGCAGTACCCAAGGTTATGGATGGTGAATAAAATGATTGATTTAACGATTACACAGGCATTACAAAAATTAAAATCACGCGCCATCAGCGCAACTGAATTGACACGTGCATATTTGAACCGAATTGAAAAATTTGGTGAAAAATTAAATTGCTATATTACAACAACACCTGACCGCGCGTTGGCGGATGCCGCCGCCGCGGACGCACGCTATGCCGATGGCACGGCCGGCGCATTGGACGGTATTCCAATCGGGATGAAGGATTTATTTGCCACACGTGGCATTCGTACAACTGCGGCATCACGCATGTTGGAAAACTTTGTTCCAGAATATGAATCAACTGTTTCCCAAAAATTTATTGATGCGGGTACTGTTTTGCTGGGCAAAACCAACTTGGACGAATTTGCCATGGGCACATTCAGCAAAACCAGTTTCTTTGGTGCCCCTGTTAATCCATGGCAACTGTCGCGTCATTTAACCGCGGGCGGGTCATCTGGCGGCTCAACCAGTGCCGTCGCCGGCGGCTTGGCCATGGCGGCAACAGGAACTGATACGGGTGGTTCAATTCGTTTTCCGTCTGCAATTACGGGTCTGGTTGGTATGAAACCAACCTATGGTCTGTGCAGCCGTTGGGGTTGCGTCGCATTCGCGTCCAGTTTGGATACCCCTGGTCCGATTGCCCGCACCGCCGATGATGCCGCATTGATGTTGTCTGTGATGGCGGGGCACGATTCAAAAGATTCCACCAGCGCAGAAAATGGTTTCGCTGTTGATGGCGAATTAAAGCCAATTATTGGTGATGGCAAAAAATTACGCGTCGGCGTTATCAAAGAATTTGCAGGTGTACAGATATCGCCAGACATGAAACGCTTGTTTGATGCACGCATCGCAGATTTGAAATCTGCGGGTGCCGAAATCATCGAAGTTTCTATTCCAAATATTTTGGACGCATTGGCGGCATATTATATCATCGCACCAGCCGAGGCATCATCAAACTTGGCCCGCTATGACGGTATGCGCTATGGCCTGCGTGTCGAAGGGGCGGATTTAATTGACACATACAAAAAAACGCGCGCTGCTGGATTTGGGACAGAGGTTCAACGTCGTATGATTGTTGGTACGGCGGTTCTGTCCAGCGAATCGTACGAAGTATATTTCATGCAGGCCGCACGTGTTCGCCGCATGATTGCTGATAGTTTTGCAAACGCATTTGACCAGTGTGATTTGATTATTTGTCCGGCCAGTGCTGGGACAGCCATGCCATTGGATTCAGATCTGACACCATTGGAATACTATGCATTGGATTTGTTCACCGTTGCAATGAATTTGGCGGGTGTGCCTGCATGCAGCGTACCTGCGGGGTTGGCTGAAAATGGTCTGCCCTTGGGTTTACAAATAGTTGGGCGTCGCTTTGACGATATGCGTGTTTTGCAGTTGGCAAAACATATCCAAGAATTTAGTGGTGTTGACAACAGACCAACTATAATTATGGGGGAATAAAAAAAGCGCGCATCACGCACGCACAAATAAAAATGGTGGCTAGGAACGGAATCGAACCGCTGACACAGGGATTTTCAGTCCCTTGCTCTACCAACTGAGCTACCTAGCCAACGGACGCCATAATAAGATACGAAAAGACAAAAAGCAAGGAAAAATAAAAAATGTTTACGATAAAGGGCAAAACAGGTGATTGGGAATTAGTTATTGGTTTGGAAACACATATCGAAGTGTTATCTAAATCCAAACTGTTCAGTGGCGCATCGGCGGACTATAATCCAACGATTGCCCCAAACACACAGGTTTCAATGGTTGATGTGGCAATGCCTGGTATGTTGCCGGTACTGAATGAATATTGTGTTGAACAAGCCATAAAAATGGGACTGGGGCTGAATGCTGAAATATCACGCCACAGCAAATTTGCACGTAAACAATATTTCTATCCCGACCTGCCCCAAGGGTATCAGATTTCGCAACCCGCCGAAGAACCGCCGGTTGTTGGTCGTGGCTGGGTTGAAATCATGGGCGACGATGGCAATCCTAAAAAGATTTTGATTGAACGCGCGCATTTGGAACAAGACGCCGGTAAATTGAAACACGATGTTCATCCAACAAAATCGTTTGCGGACTATAACCGCACAGGTGTTGCACTGTTGGAAATCGTGACATTCTTGGACGTAAAAAATCCAGAAAACAATTCATATATTTCGTCCCCAGACGAGGCCGAACGTTACCTGCGTGAAATTCGCGAAATCGCGCGCGCTTTGGGCGTGTCCAAGGCCAATATGGAAGAAGGTTCTATGCGTGCAGACGTAAACGTATCTGTGCGTCCTGTTGGCGACAAAAAATTCAGAACTCGTACTGAAACGAAAAACATGGTGTCTTTCAAATTTATTAAATCTGCTATTGAGTACGAGGCGCGTCGTCAAATAGAAATCTATGAAAACGGCGGTACTGTATCACAGGACACAATGCGTTATAACCAGGGCGACGGCACAACATCTGTAATGCGCAGCAAAGAAGATGCACTGGATTACCGTTATTTTCCAGACCCCGATTTACTGCCCTTGGATATCACCGATGAACAAATAGATAACATCAGAAAAACAATGCCTGAATTACCTGCTGCGACACGCGCACGGTATATCAATGAATACGGATTATCAGAATATGATGCGGCACGTTTAACAGAAACAACAGATATTTCCAAATGGTTTGATGCCGCCGTTGGTGGCAATGCGGCGCGCGCAAAACCGATTGCAAACTGGCTGATATCTGAACTGTTTGCACACCCAGAAAATTGGGATGTAAAAAACGCTGTGGATACACCTGACAGCGGCACACAGAGAATTATTCGCCCATCAGATTTAGCGGAATTGGTTGATATGATTGCATCAAATGAAATCAATGGGAAACAGGCCAAAGATATCTTTATCAAAATGCTGGATGGCGAACAAGGGACGCCTCGCGAAATCGCAGATAAATTTGGAATGAAACAAATTACTGACACATCTGCAATAGAGGCCGCAGTCGACGAAGTCATCGCCGCATCTGCACCACAGGTTGCCCAGTACAAGGCAGGCAAAACAGGTTTGTTGGGCTTCTTTGTGGGTGGCGTAATGCGCGCCACACATGGCAAGGCAAACCCATCCGTCGTGAACGAAATCTTGTTACGGAAATTATCATAACAATAAAAACCAAAAGGACACACAATGAAAATAGTTGATATCGTTGACAATAATATAATCACCGGTGTTCGTTATGGCACGATTGATGTTCATGCCCCCGAAATCCCACGCGATGCCGCACGCGCATACGCCCGCGCTCAACGCGTTCAGGCAACGCGCAACAAAAAAATCCGCAAAGAACATACAAAACAAAAATAAAGTTTAGATATGCAGAAATTCTTTATCCAGACATTTGGCTGTCAGATGAATGTCTATGACGGCCAGCGTATTGCGGCAATGTTATCAGCGCGCGGATTAACACAAACTGATAATCTTGCCGATGCCGACATTATTATATTGAATACATGTGCCGTCCGCGCCAAGGCAACGGATAAAGTTTTCTCTGCACTGGGACGTGTACGCAAGGCAAAAAAGCCCTCTGCCCTGTTTGGCATTGTTGGTTGCGTCGCGCGCGAATCTGGGGCGGACGCATTTCGTCGTATTCCAGATTTGAATTTCGTATTGGGGCCACAAAGTTATCACAAATTGCCCGAAATTTTGGACAACCCCGATGCACGTTTGTTGAATATTGACTTGGGCGGTCTGGAAAAATTTGATGAATTACCACAAATGACACGCAGCCCCGTTGTCGCATACATTCCAATCCAAGAGGGTTGCAATCACTGTTGCACATACTGCATTGTTCCATACACCCGTGGTCGCGAGGTTTCGCGTCCATATGATGATATTATGCGCGACGTTGCGCACGCCGCAAACACTGGCGCGATTGAAATATGTTTTTTGGGGCAAAACGTCAATGGCTATAAATACACAGACGAAAATGGCACGTTGTGGCGTCTGTCGGATTTAATCCGCGCAACTGCAAAATTAGACGCCATTAAACGTATACGCTTTACGTCCAGTTATCCAACCGAAATGACCGACGATTTGATTGAAATGTTTGCAATCGAACCAAAGTTATTGCCTTTTTTGAATATGCCTATACAAAGCGGGTCGCCCAATGTATTGACAAGAATGAACCGTCCGTATTCACTGAATCTATATATAGATATAGTTGACAAATTACGTCGCGCCCGTCCGGACATTCAGATTTCCAGTGACTTTATTGTTGGGTTTCCTGGCGAAACCGATGACGATTTTGACCAGACAATGCAAATCGCCAAACAAATAAAATATATCAATTCATACTCATTCAAATATTCGCCCCGCCCACATACCGCGGCCGCGCTTATGCCAGACCAGATACCCGAAAACATCAAGGCCGTGCGTCTGGCCAAACTGGACGGCTATCTGAATGAATTACAGCGTGATTTTAACACCGCATGCATTGGACGCATTTTACCCTGTCTGTGCGAAGGGTCTGATAAAACCGGTCGCCATATGATATACCGCACACCATATATGCAACAATGCGTGGTTGATGCAGATGCCGCTGCCCCAACAATGGCAAATATAAAAATCACCGCCGCGAACAAGGCATCCCTGCGCGGCGAATTGGTGACGGAATAAAAATCAAAAACTTGCACGCAGTGATATCACCGCTTGGTACGATGTGCCCTGCGCATTATTTATCACGCCAATTTGAACATCACCGCCTGCGGCATCCGCCACAGACCAGACGGACATACGCGTCATTGCCGCGACACCACCATCGGTATCCGCGCGCACCTGCGCCCCATATTCATATTTCAAATGTGCGTCCCCTGCCCCTGTGGTAATATTCAATCCAACATATTCACGGGTGTCGGTATCACTCTGATTTGAAACCGATGCACGCGATATTGTTATTCCTGCGATTGGTGCAAATACGAATTTATCATCCGCATTCATACGCGCGCCTAAACTGAACCCACCATAATAATTTGTACCATCTGGTGCGGTATCAATTTTATTATTACCGGCATACACAAAATCCGTATCAAATTTTGCGACCGTCGCACCAACATGCATCATACCAAACAGTTCGCCATTATCATAATACGTATGAAACGTTGCGCCATATAACTGTGCGGCAAAATTATTTATATCGTCACTGGCATCAATGCGCCCAACATAACCATCAATTTTTACACCAAACGAATCGGTTATTTTTGCACCAACCCCACCACCAATTGTTTCGATTGTAAAGTCATCATTATAAATAACCGTACCTGCTGTGGATACACCTGAGTGCGGCATAGCGGGATTTTGATATAAATCAATAAAGTCAGAAATTGTCCGTACGGGACGCATTAAATTTATTGGATTGATACGCGTCGAACGCGACATAGTGTGACGCAGTTCTGGCATACTGGTCGCCGAATCTAATGCGCGCACCAATTTATCATTTGGTCTGGCGTATCGCACCAAATTTATAAACGCACCTGTATCATCTTTTAATATTTTTGAATAATCCGTTTCACGAACCATATCAGCATACACCGTATCATCGCGCGCATATGTATGTATCGCCATCAATGGGTTGGATAGATTTGCAATCACCGACACCCGCCCCATGTCACCAATATCGCGCAACAATGGCGTGCCAGCGAATCGTGAAATATCGTCAATATATAAATCAACATTCCCGCGAACAGTTGCCATAACCGGTGTATTCACATCAAACAAAATTGATGAATTTTCCAAAATAATATTTTCGTGATTGATACCCAAAATATCTGACATGGGCAACATATTTGCATTACGCACCAATACATCGGGCACGACATTTGATGCGATGCTGTTTATATCAGCCCGCGTTCCAACCAGTTGCACAACCGACGCCGTATCATCAAAATTTATATTCATTTGACCACGATTACGAATATACAATTCGCACCCAGAACACACTGTCACATTTCCTGTCAGTGTTCCTTCGTTTTTCAGAATAATAGATGAATTTGTAATAATATTATTAAAGCGCACATTGGCACCGCGGTGTATTTCGACATCATCGTTCCATGTAATACGCGTCCCAGACATATCACGATAGATACTGACCGCGCCAGCATTCGCTGCGTACAACACAGAAATTATCGCAAAAGGAAATATTCCCGTACACCGCATGTGCCCAGATTAGCACATAAGAAATATTTCTTAAAGCAATAAAAATGCCCCCATGTGGGGGCATTGGTGTCGAAACCGAAAATCAGAAATTACCACGCTTGGCCAATTGTACCCCACGCGGCTTTGTATCCACCGTCACGTTCCAGATACAATTTAGCGTTGTTCAGTTGTTGCGCAGTCAGGCCACGAATCATAAATGATTCTTGCAATCTGCCGGCATTGGCAATGTGCAACGTTGGCAATGTCATCGGCATTGCAGAATTACTGCAACACATGCCACTGGTGCATGGGCTGCATTGATGTATGCGCATTGTATAAACTTTGCCTGGGCGCAGGTCTTTCAAATCAACTTCCATTTTCAAGCCAGCATCTGTTTCGGCAAATTTAATTGTCCCCATTTCCGATTCGCCACCGCGGCTGCTGCGAGTGTACATTTTTGCAGCAACGCGATTTACATCGGCTTCTTCGTATGTTTGATAAAACATAACCGCTTCGACCGTTTGTTTTGGCGCAGGCGCACGGTGATGTTTTTTTGCACCGCACATCGTACTGCACCCAGCCAACAATACCGTCAAACCGATAATTGATGACAATGTTAAAAATTTTCCTGACATAGTTTTCATATAAGAACTCCTTTCGTTCCTTAGTGGGTTATACACATATATTTTATATCATTTATGATACTTTTTCGTCAGGTTTGAATCCCTAGGAATTGCCGGATTTTATGCACATAGCGCGTTTTTATACTGCACGTTTTATGCACAATAATATATGTACTGCAAACGGCATTGCCAACACATTTTGTAACACAAAAGCAACAATATAATTACGCGGAAACGTAACCAAATATTGTATCAAATTTATCATGTGCCCCGTTTCAATAATTGGTGCAACAAACGTCATTGTTCCCGCCATACACGCCGTCATCATAAACGGAATATATCGCATTATACCGAATCGAACCGCCACCCGTTGTACCATCGGCACAACAATAAAGAAATTCAGCACAACTGCAAATGCATATATTGGCATAAACCCGCGGCAAAATGTCGTTGCATTCAACACCCCATGAATCCACAGATTCACCCCCATCATACCAATGACCATAATAAAACTGTTTGCCAAACAAAATATAACCGATTCGATTTTTGTTTCTGGTTTGATATGAATATTACTCATGTTTTACCCCATAAAAAACAGTGCCTGCAACTGGACTTATGTGTTACAGGCACTGCGCGTTGTTATTATTTCTTAAAATTTGCGTTGGGCATTATAAATACAATTTTACCAGCGGTCAAGTTTTTCAACTGTGCAATTTCAGAAACGATTTTAACAACGTTCTGGGCGAATATTGATGCTTGTTTATCGGTGTTAAATCTTTATCAATTCCCATCAAATAATACACCGCACGTTGCGCGGCACGCACAGAATATTCCATGGTAAAAACCACATCATCGGGCTGTTCGGCAAATTGGCTGACAAACGCAAAGTTTTCATACCCACGCGGATTTACATCAGGCCGGTCGCCCGCGCGACGCGGTTGAAACTGGGAATTGATATACGGCATAATACTGGTACGGCAAATTACGCCCCGCATCATGTCTGACTGCTGTTTTTTAGGCACATGCAGATGTCCCATCAATTCGGTCATTATTTCACGACCTGTACATTTGTACATCGGCTTTTTTACATAATCACCATCAACAAATATATTCAATGAATAGCCCCAGAATATATTTGTGTCGGCTGGCTGATTTTTGAAATGCGGTTGACGGGCAACAACAATAGACATACGCCATGCAGATTCGCGAAATGTAACCAATGCCCCGCCCCCAGGATGGTTTGTTGTAAATTTTTGAATATATCCCAAAACATCGGGGTTATTGTTTATCGTGGTTGTAAATGACATCCACATACTTTCATCGGGGCGTCCACAAAACACCTCTGGATTGCCAAATTCTGGTCGACCACGTGCGATACGCCGCCACAATTCAAACGACGGCGGGTTGCTGTCGCGATTATACTTGGCAACGGTGTCGGTGGTGGCTTCATCTGAATTATCGGTCATGCACCCATTAGTCATCAGAACTATATCTGTTGGACGCACATCTATTACACGCTCTTTACCGCCTTGTACAGTGCATATGATTTTATCAGCAACCTTGTTTCCTGATTTGTCGGTCACAAAATGTATATCAGTCACGGTCGTATTAAATGAAATTTGAACCCCATGCGCAGTCAGCCATTGTTTGATTGGCAACACAACCGAATCGTATTGATTAAACGCCGTGCGCGCGACACCAGCCAACGTGTGTATACGCGGGAATTCATGCATAAAGCGCAACATATATCTACGCAATTCTGCCGCACTGGACCACGGTTGAAACGCAAACGTCGTTTGCCACATCAGCCAGAAATTCGTTTCGAAAAAATGCTTGCCAAAAACATCGTCTATGCGTTTCGCGCCTAGTGACTCTTCACTTTCCACCAAAATCAATTTTTCCATTTCCAATCGATCAGATGTTGAAAATCCCATACGCGTCACATCAACCTTGGACCCATCGGCATTTACCAATCGCGCCCGCGAATGTGTCTTGAATTCATCATTAAAATTCAAAAATTCACGCTCCATATCAATATCATCAAATTCAATTGATGGCACGGCACTTATCATGTCTTGGAAACATTCGTACGTCGGTATGTTCAACATGCGCCCACCGCGTATAATATATCCGCGACGCGCGTCCCCTGCGCCGTCCAAACTGCCGCCAGCAACAGACAGAGTTTCCAGTATATGAATATTTTTTCCCGAAACATTGGCATCACGTATCAGATATACCGATGCCGCCAATGCACCAATTCCACCACCAATAATATAAACATCCGTCGCCGATGCGCGACGATGTATCAAACTTTTTCCTGCATTTGCCATAATAAAAGTCCCCTTGGGTTTACAACAAAATTATATCAATTATGACATTACAGTTTCCACAGGACAGATATCACAAAACGCCGGATTTCATGCACATAGCGCATAAAAACACCCGCGACAAACGCGGGTGTTTAAGCACGCTAGTTTTTCTATCAGAACATAAATCTGATACCAACGTCACCACCAAAGTTATGCAGGCCGGAATTGACATCTGCGTATGTGTAACGCGCTGCCAAATCAACCGCAAAATATTCCATTTCGAATGTCATACCCAATGTTCCCATTGCGGCGACACTGCCACGGTCTTGGTGATGATCGTGAACTGCGGGGACTTTACGTGTAACTTCGGAAAATGCCGCGCCGACCCCCAGACCAAAGAATGGGCGAACGGTGTGATAGCCACCAAATTCCCAGTACGTATTCATCAACAATGTCTGCAACTTTGCATCGACATCAACTTTTTTGGTTGTGCCAAATGTATCGTTGTCTTTGACCTTGCTAAAGAAAGACCACTCAATTTCACTACGGACAGTGTCGCAAATTGCCAAGCCCAACGCCGCACGTCCCTGCCATTCCATATCAGACATGGATTCTTTGTGGCCATTGTAACTGTAATTCAGATTGGTGTAACCCAAACCACCGCGTAATGCAATGTATGGATCCAGACCAAACATCTGCCAATCACTGCCACCCTTTTGTGTACCAGCAAACGCGGGACACGCCATCAGTACGGCCAGTGTTGAAATAACTATTTTTTTCATTTTTGCTCCTTTTAGGTTTTTATGGTTATAAAAACAGTTTCATGTCAACACTGTGATTCTATCAGAGCAAATATTATCTTTGCATAGGTATGGATTCCACGGAACGTGCCCAGTAATACAACCAGATTATTTTACGCGCATGCCCAGTTTTATTTCCCAGACGCGTGGCAAATTCAAATCATTTTTAGCGGTCGTCACGGCAATACTATCAATTATAAATTCCATGGTGCGCGCCGTATAGCCACGATGAAACACTACACTGTACCGCACGCCCGAATCAATATCACGCGCAACGCGCCCCAACCTGTCATTCCAGTATGGTTTGCATTCGCGATATTCTGACGTTTTGTCGCCCTGCGCAATCTTGTCATACCACCGC
>UROD01000005.1 GCA_900549365.1 uncultured Rickettsiales bacterium
TGCAATGCGTCAGAAGTGTTTGTTGGATGCAATCGGTACAGATGGCACCAGCACGGACAAGAACGTCTTGCAAACATGGAAAAAAACAGAACAATAATAAAAAAAACGGGGCATCGCCCCGTTTTTTGTTAGAGCATAGATAATAGAGCATAGAGAATAGATAGTGCGCCATTCGGCGCACTTGTTTTTTCGTCACAGAGCAAGTTCTCCTGCCTGTGCAGGAATGACAAATATGTGCTGCGCAATATTATCAACTGGATTGCTTCGTCATTTCATTCCTCGCAATGACAAAAGAGCTAAAATGGCCACCTTGTCATTGCGAGCGCAGCGCGGCAATCCAGTAAAATAAGAGCTGCGCCAACGGCGCACAAAATTTTTATCGTGGCAGAGCACCAGCGGCGACGGATGCGCTTTGCTCTCTTGGTTGACGGTTTGTTGTAAAATTTCGTCAAAACACTTGACTTTTTATAAAAAAATGATACTTTTGTAGCAAGTTTTATACAAAACGCAGAACAAGAACAATATAAAAGAGAAAGAAGTATGAGCAATTTCGCAATCTTTCAAACCGGTGGCAAACAGTATCGCGTGCAAAGCGGTGATATTGTAAAGGTTGAAAAACTGGATGCCGAAGGTACGGTTGAATTTGACCAGGTTTTGATGATTGGTGACAAAATCGGCACACCATTTATTGACGGTGCCAAGGTTATTGCCACAGTCGTTGAACAGAAACGCGCTGACAAGGTTTTGGTGTTCAAGAAAAAACGCCGCCAGAACTATCGCCGCACACGTGGCCATCGTCAGTATATCACTGTTGTGAAAATTACAGAGATTAAGGACTAAGGAGTTTACTTATGGCACACAAGAAAGCAGGTTCGGCGACCACTAATGGACGCGACTCAGAAGGACGTCGTTTAGGCGTCAAAAAATCTGGTGGCAGCCGCGTTATCCCAGGAAACATCATCATTCGCCAGCGTGGCACATCTGTGCACCCAGGGTTGAATGTTGGTATGGGCAAAGACCACACATTGTTTGCAAAAATCGCAGGCATTGTGAAATTCAAAAAAGGTCTGGGTAATCGCAAGACAGTATCTGTCGAACCAGAAGCAAAATAAAAAAAACGGGGCATCGCCCCGTTTTTTATTAGAGCATAGAGAATAGATAGTGCGCCATTCGGCGCACAAAATTTTTATCGTGGCGCAGCGTCAGCGGAGATGGATGCGCTTTTTATACGAACTTTCATCTTTTATGTCGCGGGTACTTGTGATATAATTATGCCAAGTATGAAAAAGTTTCTGACATGTTTTTTTGCGTTGGCCTGTTTTACGCCGACGGCATTTGCCGCCGACACGGCGTCGGTTACACCGTCGCGTGTAATTCCAACTGCGGCCAAGTCAGATAATACATCGCGTACGCTGTCATCGCGTACTGGCGTGCGGTCAACCAACACAACATCTGTGCGCAGTGCCACGTCCACGTCAGGTGCTGCCACACGTGCCGCAACCGCCGCGGCCCGCGCGTCCAATACAAACGGCAATGTTTCTACGGCGCGCACGGGGTTAGATGCAGCGGTCAACACCAGTGGTCGTAATTCGCGGGTCGAGGCCGCCAGTATCAACAGTGATCCCGCGGTTCGGCGTTTGGGATTGACGTTGCGCCCATCGGTGGCAGAGGTTGGCGGTCGCGCTAAAATCGCTGGTACAGATACATATACAGGTTCAAATATATCATCAGAAATTCGCAATTTATCAACGCGTGCGGCAACCAAAACGATTAACGCAGAATCTATTGCTGATGCCAAGGAACGCTTGGAACAAACAGCCAGTTTGAACAAATCGTGTCAGGAACAATACAATGATTGCATGGATCAATTCTGTGCGGTGATTGACTCTAATCAAAAGCGGTGCAGTTGCAGCGCAAACCTGTCCAAATATACCAAGGTCGAAGACGCCGTCAAAAACGCCAATACCCAGTTGAACGAGGTGGCCCAGCGTATCCGCTATGTCGGGCTGTCGGCGGACGAAATCCGTGCAATTATGTCCGCGACCGAGGCCGAAGAGGCCTTGTCCGGTACGGTTGATACGACCGAAACACGCAATATGCTGGAACAGATTGAGGCACTGATAAAAGACCCAAAGAGTTCTACGTCATATTCGTCGGATACATATACTGGTTTAGATATGGATTTGGATTTTTCGTCCGATGTAACCGACTTGTTTAGTTTGGACTTTTTAAGCAACAATACAGGCAGTTTTTCAAACCTGCGTGGTACGGAATTGTATAATGCCGCGAAAAAACGTTGCAATACCGTCCTGACCCAGTGCAAAGAGGTCGGCGCAACGTCCCAGCAAATCACCGGTAATTACGATTTAGCCATAGACAAAGATTGCATCGCGTACGAGCAGGGCTTGACCAAGATGAATGAAACATTGGTGTCCAATGTGCGCAGTGCAAATCGTATGTTGCAAAAGGCCAGATTAGCCGTGTTGCAAAACAAGAATCAGTATGATGCCAAGGGCTGTATTGGTGCGCTGGACGCATGTATGACCGACGATATGGTGTGTGGTGATAACTATGTAAAATGTCTGGACCCAACCAAAGTATATATTGATGAAAACGGCAAGGTTGTACTAGGCCAAAATATCACAAATATTACCGAGTTTATGGCGGAGTATAATAACGCAGGTATCAATAACGAGTTCCTGAAAAGTTCATACGGCATGTCAATCAATACGGAAAAATGCAAGGCCAAGCCAACCGACAAAACACCAGTTGGAAATAATGGCGCGTGCATTGCGGGGTATCTGATGCGTAAAATCGGTACAGGGCAAAAGGTTACCGACGAAGGGTTGTGTCGTGCGGTTCTGGATAAATGTCAGGCATACACATATGACAAGAACGGCAACTACATGGCGTACAATGACATTGTTGTGAATTACGTCCAGCGTGCATTGGTTAATATTCGTGCCGCCCAACAACAGGTTATATCGGATTATGCGTCATCATGTATGCTGGATATAGCAACGTGCTATAATCAACAGGTGACACAAGTTAATGCATGGTCATCGTCTGCCAGTATCGGCAGTGTGTACAATGTTATGCGTGGTGCGTGCCGCAATGTTGCGTTGACATGTGCATATGCGGTCTTTGCCGAAGATGCAGGTTCGTGCCCACCAGGCAACGATGGTGTGGATACATGCATAGAAAGTATCTCTGAAATGTTCTATCAATCGTTGTTATGTCCAGATAATTCAACATATTCTGCGTCAGAGGGAACAGCGGGCGTGGGTGGCTATGTGAACGAACGGTGCAAGTGTAACAGTGGTTATACCCCATTCAGTGGTCAATGCTTGGCAGAATGCGGGGAGCACGAGAAACGTAATTCATACGGTACATGCGTATGTGACGCCAATTACACACGCGTCAATGGTATTTGTACGCCAGATAGTTAAAAAAACGCCCAACGGGGCGTTTTTTATTTGTTTAATTTTTCCATAAATGCATTGTGATTTTCCAATTCATCAGGGTGCGCTGGGAATGTGCGGTGTGGAAAATCCCCGCTGTTTTTTGGGGTTTTCAAAAACGCATCGTGTTGTTGCGCAATAATTTCATTGATGTCTGGGGCGGGGGCGGTGTTTTCCAGTTCTTTGTACACCTTGGCCAGAATCTCGGCGTCAATCAATGCACCGTGTGCGTCGGCACGCGCGGTCAGTGATATACCATACCATTTTGCCAGTGCGTCCAGCGAATAACTTTTTGGGCCGAAAACACGATTGCGTGCAATGATAATAGAATCCAACTGGCGCGTACGCGGAATCTGGGGCAGATTCAGCATTTCCAATTCGTGATTGATAAATGGAAAGTCAAAGTCAATACCGTTATGTGCAACCAATGGTGCATCACCAATAAATTCCAAGAATTTAGGTGCAATAACAGACATCTTGGGTTTATCTTCCAAAAAAGCATTGGAAATTTTATGTACCATATATGTTTCTGGGGGAATAATTTTCCCCTCTGGATTTATATATTCGTGGAATGTGTTGTCGGTAATGCGCCCATCGACCATTTCAACCGCACCAATTTCAATACAGCGGTCGCCCCGCAAATATTCAAATCCTGTGGTTTCAATATCAAAGCAAATAACACGCGCCATAATCGTCCCCTTCCCGTAATAAAAATATATTTTTGATATGTTGTTGCGCGTGTATTATAATGAATGCGTGAATCTAAATCTAGAAAATCTTAACCCCGAACAAAAATTAGCCGTCACAACAACCGAAGGGCCACTGTTGGTGCTGTCGGGGGCGGGTACGGGCAAAACACGCGTGTTGACCACGCGCGTGGCGTATATATTAAATTCTGGTTTGGCAATGCCGTGGCAGGTTTTGGCACTGACGTTTACGAATCGCGCGGCGAACGAAATGAAAACGCGTATTGCCGAATTTTCAGATGATGCGGCCACGTGGCGTCCGTCTGACCTGTGGTGCGGGACATTTCATTCCATTTGCCTGCGCATATTGCGCGCAAATGCGGCCGCGGCGGGCCTGCGTCGTGATTTCCTGATTTATGGCGAAGATGACCAAAAGGCAACATTGAAAAACATTTTTGCCGATATGTCGTTGGACGCCAAGGATTACAATCCATCTGATTGGGTAGAGCGTATTTCGGCAATAAAAGACAAAGGTTTGTCCACTGGTAACGATATCACAGTTGGTGATGTTGCAAAAAAAATATTAAACGCATATAACGCAGAATTAGCGCGTATGGGCGCAGTTGATTTTGGTGATATAATATTACACGTGCTGAACCTGTTTGATAAAAATCCAGACATTCTGGCGCGTTATGCGCGACAATTCAAATACATTATGGTTGATGAATTCCAAGACACTAATCGTGCCCAGATGCAATTCTTGGAAATGTTGACGCGTGATGCAGACGCACCAAACATATGTTGCGTTGGTGATGATGACCAGTCGATTTATTCGTGGCGCGGTGCTGAAATCAAAAATATTTTGGGATTCGAACAGAAATTCAAAAATGCCCAGATAATTCGTCTGGAAACAAATTATCGCAGCACGCCAAACATTCTGGGTGCTGCAAATTCATTGATACGTCATAATCAGGGCCGTTTAGGCAAGGATTTACGTACCGCCGCCAACGGTAATTCTGGTGAACCGGTGTATGTTTTAACACTGCCGTCCGATTGGGACGAGGCACGCATTATCGCCGACACAATTATGCGTCGCGGTGATGGTGTGCCGTATTCTGATTTTGCTGTATTGATTCGCGCAGGCAGTTTATCGCGCCTGTTCGAAGAAGAATTTACATCGCGCGGGATTCCATACAAATTGGTCGGTGCGACCAAGTTCTATGACCGTATGGAAATCCGTGATGCGATTGCGTATTTACGCCTGTTGGTATATCCGTTTGATGATATGTCGTTCACGCGTATTATTGGCAAACCACGCCGTGGTTTCGGCCCATCTGCGATTGCAAAAATCAGGGCGCAGGGCACTAATTTGATGGACGGATTACGCGCGGCGTCGTTGTCTGGGAAACAGGGCGCAGCAGCCACAGAATTTTTGTCGGCATTTGATTTTGATTGGGCGGGTATGCCGCCTATGGATGCCGCCCGCACAATACTGGAAAAATCGGGGTATATAAATTATTGGCGCACATCCAAGGACACAGATGCCAGCGAACGGTTGGACAATATTCGCGAACTGATAACGAATGTAATTGCAAAGTATGATACGTTGCCGGATTTCTTGGAACATGCGGCATTGATGACGGCGGACGACAATGATAACGATGCTGCCCCCGTGATTGATGCGGTCAGTATTATGACAATTCACGCGGCCAAGGGATTGGAATTTAACACGGTATTCCTGCCCGCATGGGAAGATGGAATTTTCCCAAATGATATGGCGATTGATGGTGGCGGTCTGGAAGAAGAACGCCGTTTGGCATATGTCGCAATCACACGTGCGCGTCGCCGTGCAATAATTTCAAATGCAATGTCGCGTATGGTGTTTGGTTCGCGCCAGTATAATTCGCCCAGCCGTTTTATCACGGAAATGGATAATCATTTCTTGGATTTCCAAGGGGGCGGCCCGCGCAATATTCGCACGTCAAACGCACCGCGCCCATCATATGCTACACGTCGCGCTGCCGTGACGCCCGCCACACCAAAAAGCGTGGTTGGTCGTTTGGTGTCACACGCCGATATGGGACGTGGTGTCGTTATCGAAGACGCGGGCAATATTTTAACGGTTGCATTCCGCACGCGTGGTATAAAAAAGGTTGCGCGTGATTATCTGGAATTTGTGGACTGATTTTATTTCTTGTTTTCCTTGATAATCTTTTTCCACTTTTTATATTCGCCATACGCATTGTTCCACAGACGCGTGCCCTCTGATTTAATCTTTTGACCCATGCTGTCATCAATGCTGCCACCGATTTTCTTGGCAATGTCCATTGCATGATTTGCCAAATACGCAACCAAAATCCCCGACAGCAATACAACCATAAAATTGTCGTCTTTCAAACTGGGCACTTGGGCGGCCATATTCATATCAATAATCCCCGACAGCAACGCCGCGCACAATGCAACCACAATCGACAGCGACACAAAATACAACGCTGCGTTTATGAAACGCTGAATCTGGGCAGATAATGATTCCACCTTGAACAATCCCAAAAATCCATTGAATATTGTGCCGGCAATTCCCTTGTACGATGTTTTCCCGACTGTTTCAGCAATCGCAGTAAAAGGCAACATTATCACGGCCAAGAATAAATCCGCAATCACACCCAGTGCGATAAATGCAAACTTGAACGCGTTATATACAAACAGCACAACAAACGTGACCCCAATTACAAATGAAAATGCGCTGTGCCCAATTCCCGCCAGCATCCATTTGAATCCAGCGGCAACCGCTGTATAGAAAAATCCCGACAACCGCGTTGGCACGCACATCATATCGGCGGCAGCATTTGCGTCAATCAGCATACGCGCTGGTGTGTGCGCAGCGGCATATTCGCGAATTGCGGTGCACGTGTCGGGCAAATCCACCCCCGCAATATTTGCAATTGTGTTCAAGATAAAGTCCGACAGATACGTTCCAACCATAATAATCGGCCCCATAATCCACATAAACACACGCGCCGGCCCAAATTGCAAGATTATAATCCATATTGCAATCGTTGCACCTTTCTTGACGACACTTTTTGCCAAATCACGCACGTTGGATTTTGTGGTCATCATCTGGTACGTTTCAAACATCGCCCAGAATATATACGCGATGATAATAAATATTACCACGAATCGCACCAACGACCCGTCCAGTATTTCTGCAACCCATGACATAGCATTCATAAATGCCAGACCGGCCTTGGCCTCAATCGGGACATAATCTTTGACCAACTGTTGATTTTGAAAACCGGCTTGAAATTCTGTCAAATCGCGCGACATATCATTGGTAAAAGATTTCAGATTGTGTTCCGTTGTCCACGCGCCAAATTCACCAATATCACCACCCGCCGGCAAATTAGTTGCGGCAAATGTCGGTGCGGAAAACATAATCGCAGCGCACATAATTAAATTTGATAAAAATTTCATTGCACGTTTCATCAATCTTTCTTTCCTGCGGCCTTGGATACTGCGTCAAATATCTGTTGTGGCATACCCCAAATCTTTTTGCCCAAATCCTTGGTCCATGTACCAAAATCAAATTGTTCTTTGCTGTCTTTGCCCAGAATCGCATCAACCTTTGGCGATATGGCAAAGAAATACAACACGAACATAAAGAACATTATCAGCAAGAAATCAAACCCGTCGTCCAAGAAATCAAATGCGTTTGGATATGTGCGTTCAACCATTGCGCGTTGTGCGGTAAAGCAATCTTTGAATTTATCAGCGTCCATTTCGCCATCTGATAACGCAACGCGTTCACATGTTGCAAACACGTTCATAACCGACATAGTTTGCGCATCTGGGTTTTCCACCGTGCGCCCCAACAGTGGTGGCATAATTGCACTGTACCCATCGGCGGGCCCTGGGAAAAATTCGTCGGCGGCAAATGATACCGTTGCGTATATAATCAGAATCTTTAACGAAATCGCAACAATCTGAACCGCGGATTTAACCAGCATCGTTACCGCATTGGCAACAACATTACTGGCCAGTTTCCACGTCCCTTCGAACGCAGTCGCGGCAATTATCAGTGGCAGGAATATGATAATAAACACCAATTTGAATACAATCGACAACACTTGGAAAAACAGGTCAAATCCAATTATCAAAAACATTATGACCAGTACGAATCCCGCAATCCATGTGAATGCACCACCGCCCATTCCCAGCCATGCATAATTCATCATTGCAAAGCCGCCTGCCGCCCCCGCCAGCATCACGGCGTTCAAATTGCCCATAGTGCACATAAACGGTTGCAGAATTGGGTTTAATAAATCGCCCGATGCAGGGTTAGCAATTGCGCCACACTGTGTTGCATCAACAACGCCCGATGCCGCCATTGACAATTCTGCGCCAACATACAGTACCGGTGTAATTGTGACATTTGAAATCGCGCGCAACGCGGTTGTGCCACCCATACCCAGTGTCCCCAGAATTGCCCCAACAAACATTATGCGTGCGGCTTGTCGCCATACTTTGTCGAACCACGCAGAAAATTCCAGTTTCTTTTCCTTGGTGTCCAACGCAGTTGTTTTTTTCGCGGCGTCCCAAATATATTGCGTTGTGTATATAAACAGATAAATGCCAAAACCAATTACCAATAAAATCCAAATATTATCCAGCATCGCTGTCCAGAATATTTCTGCGGCATTACCAATTACGCTGAACAGGTCTGAAATATACCCACACAGGAAACAGCCATTTGCGCTGGCAATATCATCGCCCGCACCAATCGCGGTTAAAAAGTTCTGGGTGCTGGTGTATGTCAATGCCGCACCGCCAATGGACGATGATAAATACCAAATTCCCAGCCCAATTGCAATTGCGCCCATCAAGAAACGAATGGCCATGGAAATCAGTTTTGCTTTCATCATTTCGCACCGCCTTTGTCATCTTTCTTTGGTGCATCGCCACCCGACAGAACTGTTTTTGCTATTTTCGTCGCGGCCTGTACCACATCTGTGGTCAGACGCATTGCGTCATCGGCCAACTGGTCACCCATTTTGTGTTCTTCGCTGACATCAAACGCCGACAGAACCATTTTTGTAACCTCTGGAATTTGGTCGTATATGAAATTCAAAACATAGACCAGAACAACCGAACTGATTAAAGTGATTTGTGCCAAATTATCTTCGTTCAAATCGGCTGCAAAAACATCGCCCGACAAAATCGCGCCCATCAATTCGGCGGCCGATGTCCCAGGGGCGGAAAAGAATTTTGCAATAATAACCATAATTACTGTGTATGTCAGCACGCACGATGCCAACGATATAATTGCGTTTAACAAACTCTTGAATTGTCCAACGCCCAGTTTTGAACCCAATCCCGACATCCACGATGGCACGTCTGATGCACCTTTGAACGAAACCATAACCAATGACAACGGAAAGAAAAATGCAAAGAACATCATCGCAATAATAATGTCCACAAAGTAAAAACAGAACCGAACAAATAACTTGAAAAATCCATAGAATAAATACAGTCCTACAAAAAATAACACAATATGCTTTATCAGTGCGCCAATGCCCAACAATGCTTTCCATGTAAATGCACTGTCCATTACGGCAATCCCCAGTTTCATAAATGATTGAAACTGTGTAATTGTTGTTTTCATCAGCAATATAATCGTATCACGTAATTGCGGGCGATAGAATCCATCGTTGGACATTTCCATCGGCTGATACGTAACCTTTTCATTTACTGTACTGGTGTTGGTTTGCAGCATACTCTGGCTGTACACCAATGCGATTTTTGATGCGGGTTCAAACGTGACCTGTGTCATAAAACGCGGGAACACAACACCCATAGACAGAAATGTCAAGGCCACCAGTGAATTGATAAATACCGGTCGTATGGATTTTGCATACCATGGATCGCGCACGCCACCCTTGATATTTTGCCATACGGCATTGATGACAAAGAATGCGAACAATACGCAAAATATAATTGCACAGAAAATTGCAAACTGTTTGTATATGGCCGCAGCCGCCGTTGATACAATCTGGAACAGGCGGTCAAAAACCTCGCATCCCCAGCACTGGACGGCAGAATCAACCAAAGAATCCATGAATCCGTTCATTTCTTTTTAATCCACCCAATTGCTGTGCCAACCTTGCTGCCTAAACCTTTGACGTTTTTCCACGTGCCAGACGCGTCAGAACTGACCTGTTTGTACAATTTGTCCATGCCCGAACCGACATAGGAATTTAACTGGTCGCGCGTCATTTCAAATATGCGCAGCATTAAATAGAACGTCAAAATTGATGAAATCCATAACATTGAATGCCCACCAAATCCAATGCCAGTATTTGCCATCTGTGGCATATTGCTGGTGGCCGTACCACCGGCGGCAACTACAAATATAGAACTGGACCAATTAAACAATGATTTCACAATCGCCAAATTGACACACAGAATAAATGCGCACGCAATCATCGTGATAATCAAGTGTTGCAACGCCTTGGTTATTCCGGAAAATGCCGGCCACACATCAAACCACTTGTTGGCGTCTTTTGGTTTGGCAACCCACGTCAGAACTTGAAACGGGTACAATACCAATGCCATACCGAAATTAAATATCGCCTGAATAATCAGCAACGCCATAAACAAATTACTGCCCACAAATGCAACAACCAACAGTATGCCTGATATGACGTTCATAAAATCTTCGCCACCGTGTGGCACCAAGGTCAACAACCCGCGCAGCCCGCGCACAATAAATTCAAATCCACGTTTGATAATCTGATTGTTGGCGTGTGATATGTCGGACACTGGTTGCACCAAAAATTCACATGATGATTTGCTAATCCAACCGTGTGCCACAATATCAGGCGGGCATTCCACAGCGGGTGCGGCAATGCCTGTTTCATTTATTGTTTCAGTAATGCTGTGCGTGTACAGTGCCCCAAATTGCAAGAACGGATTGACCAGCCATTCGGTTACGTACACGGGGCGAATCTGTAACAACACAACTGCGGCAAAAATCGCACGAAATCCAGAATGTAAAACATTTGTCGTGATTTTTTCGGCTGTAACATTGCCCGATGAAAAATCGCCGCCACCCGAAAAACCAAAGAAACCCACCCATAATTTTGGCAGGTATAATTTAATCAAATACAGCGATATAGAAACGGCAACAAACCCCCATATCAAAACGTAAATTATGCCGTTGCCATTACCCACAAAAAATTCGTATCCACCCGTCGCCACCGCCATCAGCGCGTCCAAAACAATCGGCACCAGTGGGGCCAGATTTAACGCATCAACAATTTCATATTGTGCAAATGCTGGCACGGGTACGCCCGCACAAAACGCCGCAATCGCCAACACCGGCAATGCGCGCATCATGCACGTAAAAAGATTGCGTTTTGATAAAAACATTCTCTCTGGTATCTAAATTATCTGTTCAATTATATCACAATTTGGGACAAAATGTGATATAATTACAAATAAAATGAGCCGTTTGAAACAGTTTTGGATTGTTTTTTTATCGTTCCTGCCAATTTCGGCGGGCGCGGTTGCGCCATTTATAATTCAGGGCCTGATTGGTGCAACGGGCATATTGGGGTATTCAATATATCGTAACATGTCGCCGACCAATATGGCGGACGCAATGAACTTCTTTTCATCGTGTTGGTCGTGCCAGTTGTTTTCAGATATTGTTACGGCAATGTCCAATTTGTTGCCACGTGTGTACAGTGCAATAGGCAGCGTGATAATTCCAATTGCGGCGGGATTGACCGCGGTATGGTTCGCATGGAAAATATTTTCAGGATTCTTGAATGCTAAAATTGACCAGCCATGGTCAATTGCCAGTGCATTCAGTACGCATCTGATAAAATTGACCACGGTGTGCGCATTGCTGTTGATACCATTGCCACGTATGTTAAATGACATTATTTTTGAACCAGTGTTCAGTATTGGTTTTACGCTGAACAGGGCGGTTACCGGTAATGAAAAATTTGCCGAATGTATGGTTGCAACCGCTGTCGCAGATTCTGTGTCGGTCGACACCGCCGCGGCAAATGCGGGCGCATATTCACCAAAACTGCGCCACGGATTGACCTGTGAAATCGCCAATGTGCACCAGATAACAGGTCTGGGTATGACGGTTGGATGGACGATGATGAACATGGCATTTGATACACAATATATGCATAAATTGATGTGGAATGTGCCAGTGTTCCCAAATGTTCCAATCTTTTTTGCGGGTCTGTTGGTATTGGTGCTGTTCCTGATGGCGTTGTTGCCAGTGCCCCTGTATTTTTTAGAGGTATTTATAAAACTGTCCATGGATTTAATAATGTTGCCGTTTATGTTCTTGTCATGGCTGTTTTCGGGCTGGCCCATATTCCCCAGTGGTGGCAAAAATATTCAGGCGATTGTAAATGACGTGGTCAAAGGAACGGCTGGTATTGCCATGGTGGGCGTGTTTATAACATTTGCTGTGATGTTCCTGAATGCGGTGTTTGGCGCGTGGGGCGGGGCATCGCGGTTGGCCACCGCGCTGGCGCAAAACGATTCGTATTTTTTGATGGATGGACTGATGTTGCGTAACGACAGCATTATCACAATCCTGATGATGGGAATCTTTATCACAATGTTTATGACCATGATTCCTGCGCTGGTCAAGGCGTTGTTTGCCAACGTGAATATTCCAACGTCATTCTATGAAGGGGTAAAAAAAGACCTCGATACCATGTGGGGCAACCTGAAAAAATGGTACACCGCGATAAAAAAATAAAAAATCAAGCCCTTTATTTAACATGCCCCCCTTTTTTGTGCCGTCCGAATCTGATATAATTCTTAGCAATGAAGCAATATCCGATTCTTTATTGGCCACGCAGAACGACCGGTGATGATGATTACCGCCTGTCGCGCAAGGTCATAAATACTGCAACCGGTATAATGCCTGATGTTATGACTGATGATTTGGATGTGGCGGGTGCGCTGCGCGATAATCCAGATGCAACGATATATTACCCTGTTTTTTGTGAATCAACCGGTTGGTGGGGCGAATTACTGGGGTCTGATGCGGTTGTGACCGATAAACTGATTATATCGCCAGAATGCCAGTTGATGGTTATTCGTGCATCATCTGTGGCGTCGGCCGCGCATAATTCGGGCCAAAATCAATTACTGGCGGCGGAAATATACCCAACCAGTGGTTTTTTCAAGAAAATGAATTCTGGCATTGCAACGGTGGCCGATATGCTGGCCACGGATGCGGGCACGATTTTGGCATTGTTTTCTGGTAAAAACCAATCACAGTTCATAAATGTACTGGAATCTACGGGCAATTCATACCTTGGATGCATTGGTCGTTACTAATATTTCTTGCAATACAGAAAAATCCTTGTATAATCTGCACGCTAAAAAATTTAAACAAAGGGTAATAAGATGAAAAAAGGAATTCATCCTGAATATCACGAAATCAACGTCACACGTACAGACGGCAAAACTGTAAAAATGTACAGTTCTGTTAAAAAAGATTTGATTTTGTCCACAGATAACTTGAATCACAGTGCATGGACCGGCCAGCGTACAAATTCTGGCGAAAAGGGCCAGCGTGTTGAAAAGTTCAAGGGTAAATTTGCTGGATTTAACTTCTAATCTAAAATACGGAAACGGGGCGCCGAAATGGAACTGTTGATAAAGGGTTCAACGGAATTAAACAAGATGTTTATGGCATTGCAACGCACGGCCAGTGGGTTGCGCCATGATTTTGGTGAAATTGAAAACCTGCAACAGTCATTGCATGGTGCACACGATTTTGTGCAAAAGGCGTCTGCCCGTATCGAAGAAAGTATTCTGAATGATTTGTTGTTGGTGCGCCCATCGGCGGGTCTGCTGACACCTAATGTAACGCGCGATGGCGATGGTCGCGATGAATTTGTGTTGTCGCTGTCGGGTGCGGCGAACTTTGTTCGTGCAAATCCGCATTTCGCGATTTCATTGGCGTTGCGCACAAACGACGAAACCAAAATCGCGTTGGTGTATTCCCCAATCGATGAACGCCTGTATTATGCAGAGGCAGAACGTGGTGCATACGCGTTTTCCGCGTTTCATTCCGCCCGCGTCAAGGTTTCTAATATCGCAGAATTGCCAAACGCAACAATCGCATTTAACACGAACGATTCGCGCACTGTATCGGCGGACATTCGTCGCACGGGTTGCCCAGCATTGGATTTGGCATGGGTTGCATCGGGCAAATTCGATGGTTTTGTATCTGACCCGTTGGACTTTGCCGAAATCGCCGCTGGTGACCTGTTGGTACGCGAAGCAGGCGGAAAAATTTCCATGGGTGCGGATTTAATTGCCACCAATGGTAAAATTGAATTGTAATTCGCGGGGCGTTTGCCCCGCTTTCTTTTTGTCATATACTTGCAAAGTTCAAATAAATATCTTAAACTTTGTGTCATGAAATTCAAAAAGTTCTTACGTATTCTGTTAAACATTATATTCTGGTGCTTTACCGCGGGAATCGCGGCATTGGCGGCATTGGTGCTGATTTACGGCAACGATTTGCCGGATTATAAAAAATTGGCAACGTACGCGCCGCCGGTTGCAACGCGCCTGTACGCGTCGGACGGGTCGCTGCTGATTGAATACGCCGAAGAACGCCGCGTATTTATCGATTTTGCCGATATGCCACCCCAGTTGGTAAATGCATTTGTCGCCGCCGAAGACCAGAATTTCTGGACGCACCCTGGTATTGATATTCAGGGTATTACGCGTGCGGTGATAAACAATACATTGGGCGCGATGGGTTTTCATACCAATTTTTCGGGCGCATCAACCATCACGCAACAGGTTGCAAAAAATTTCTTTTTGACATCTGAACGCACACTGTCGCGCAAGATTAAAGAGGCGATTTTGGCCCTGCGTCTGGAACGTACATTTTCAAAGCAACATATTATGACCCTGTATTTGAACCAGATATTCTTGGGCGCGCGTGCGTATGGTGTTGGGTCGGCGGCATTGATGTATTTTAACAAACCCGTTTCCGAATTATCTTTGGCGGAATGTGCATTTTTGGCATCGTTGCCAAAGGCACCAAACAACCGTGACCGTGCGGTTGAACGTCGTAATTACGTGCTGCGCCGTATGGTTGCAGAAAAATATATTACCCAAGAACAAGCAGACGCCGCCGCGGCAGAACCATTGAACATAAACAGTGGGTTTACCGCGCAAATGGAATTGGATTTTCAATATTTTGCCGAAGATGTTCGCCGTCAATTACTGAATACAATCGGGCGCGAAAAACTGTATAATGATGGTCTGTATATTAAAACAACCATTGTCCCAGAATTACAGCGTGCGGCCGCCGCGGCATTGAACAAAGAACTGGACAGATACAATGCCAACCGTGATGAAAATGAACCAAAATTACAGGGCGCGATTATTGCAATGAACCCGCACACGGGGCGCATTGTGGCAATGACAGGCGGCCGTTCTTTTGCAGACAGTTCGTTTAATCGCGCAACACAGGCGATGCGTCAAATCGGTTCAACGATAAAGCCATTTGTGTACTTGGCAGCGTTGGAACGTGGCATGTCGCCAGAGGCAATGATACTGGACGCACCAATTGTTGGCTGGCGCGAAAATGATACGCTGTGGAAACCAGAAAATTACGACAAAAAATTCTTGGGCGATGTACCGTTACGTTTGGCGTTGGAAACATCACGTAATGTGCCAGCGGTGCGCTTGGTTGAAAAAATCGGTGTGTCCAATGCTATCGAGGTTGCCCAGCGTTTCGGTGTATATCCCCAGAATTTGAAAAACATCAATTTGTCGCTGGCGTTGGGGTCTGGTGAAACAACGTTGGAAAATTTGGTGCTGGGGTATTCGGCATTTGTAAATGGCGGCCATGTAATTCAACCGAAATTGGTCGATTATATAGAGGACAGATATGGTCGCGTAATTGATGGCGCACCAACCGAAATGGTCGCGTGGGCTGATGATATGCAGCCGAACCCAAAAACGGTGGAATCAGAACCCTTGTCCGATGCACAGAGTTTGTATCAACTGGTGTCGATTCTGCAAGGCACGGTTGAACGTGGCACAGGCAAACAGGCGCGTGTTGCGGGCCACACAATTGCAGGTAAAACCGGCACAACAAACGATGTCAAAGATGTATGGTTTGTCGGATTTTCAAAAAATTTAATCGCGGGCGTATATCTGGGATTTGATACGCCACGCCCACTGGGACGTGGCGCGGGCAGTCATCAGGCCGCACGAGTATTTGCTGAATTTATGACAACGGCATTGGCTGGCCAGAAAAATCAGCCGTTTTCCGTGCCTGATGGTTTAACGTTTGTTCGCGTAAATCGTCGCAGTGGCGCGGCCGCCGCATCTGATCCCGATGGCGTGATTATTACAGAGGCATTCAAGGCAGGGCAAAAACCAAACCCAGCCCCCGCCGCACGACGTGCGGAATCAAATCCTGTGGTTGGCGGTGTGTTTTAATTGCATGTCCATATAAAGTATGGTAAAATCTGGCTCGGAACCCAAGGAAAGGAAAAAACATGAAAAAATTTTTGGTAATTTTCGCAATGATTGCATGTGTCGCAGCATGTGACAAGAAAACAGAAAACGACGCAATTGTTCGTACATGTGGCGACTATGCGGTTGAAATCAAATTGTCAGAAAATGGCGATACGATTGATGCAACAATAAACGGCGATGCGACAACGCTGAACCATGCGGTTTCTGCATCTGGCGCACGTTATGTCGGTATGTTGAATGACACAAACGTAACTCTGTGGAACAAGGGCGAAGGTTGGACATTGTTCTTGGGCGACGATGATACCGCGGTTGCGATTGAATGTGTTGCTAAATAAGATTTATTTTGCCACATCTTTGTGATAGAATAGTCAGCATAAGAAGGAGATTTTTATGCTGACTAATTTTTTTCTGTCGCGCGGATTCAGTTTTTTTGCCAGTGGCTGGACACAATTTGCGGCGGCATTTGGACTGTCTTTTTTGATAATGCTGTTGTTTGGTCGGCCTTTTATTGCCGCCATGCATGCGTGGCAGAAAAAAGGGCAACCAATCAGTGAAAATGTCCCAGAATCCCATCGACAAAAGGCAGGCACACCGACCATGGGCGGAATCTTGGTCGTGCTGGCCATTTTGATTTCGTCGGTACTGTTTATGCCAATCGACAGCGCGGCCGCGTGGATTGCGCTGACGTCATTGGTGATGTTTGCAGCAATCGGATTTATCGACGATTATAAAAAGGTTACATCGCAATCTAAAAAGGCGTCAAATGGCCTGTCGCCGTTGACGCGTTTGGTCGCCGAAGGGGGTTGCGTTGTTGTGTTGGCGTACCTGATAAACAGCATTATGCCGCCATATATTCCGGAATATTCGCTGGCGTTGGGCGCAGGCATAATTTTGCCATTGGGTTTGCTGTATTACGTGTTTGCATACTTTGTAATTTGCGGGTCTGCTAATGCAACAAATATCACCGATGGTTTGGACGGTATGTTGGCAAAGTTATATATGCCAGTGTTGGTCGTATTGGTGGTTGCGCTGTATGGTGCAACGCGTATCGGATTTATGGATACGGTTATGTTTTTGCCAACGGCATCTGGTCTGTATGCGGTGCTGGGCGCGGCATTTGGCGCGGTGTTGGGTTTCTTGTGGTATAATGCGCGGCCGGCGGCAATATTTATGGGTGACGTTGGGTCGTTGGCATTGGGCGGATTTATGGGTACGGTCGCAATGCTGTTGAAATCAGAAATCATTATGGGAATTGCCGCGGGCATGATGGTGATTATTCTGATGTCATCATTCATTCAAACGATGTGTTTCAAAATTACGCGTCGGGTTACAGGAACGGGCCGTCGTGTGTTCTTGCGCGCACCATTGCATCACCATTTCGAAGAATTGGGTTGGCCAGAAACCAAGATTGTTGATCGATTCTTTATCATGTCGGTGCTGTTTTCTGGATTGGCACTGGTGTTGTTAAAGTTTGCTTAAAGTATCCCAGCCCGCGCAAGCGGGCTTTTTTGATAAAATATTTTTTGACGGGTATATTTTCGTAAAAATCATGGTATAATACGCAGTATGAGTATAAGAACCGAAGACAGTACATTCACCAGTTGGATTCTAGAGGTAGACCGCCGTCTGCTGTGGGCGGTGTTGGCGTTGGTGTTGGTTGGGGCGATATTCGTTGTCTCTGCGGGCAGTGTGTCTGCCGAACGCATAAACCAGCCGTGGTATTATTTTTTGGTAAAATCCATACCGTTTTACGTCATTGGGTTGATAACCTTGTTTGTGGCCAGCATGCTGAAAAAGAAATGGGTGTTGGGTATATCTGCATTAAATGTTTGTGTTGGTCTGGCACTGTTGGCGTGGACATGTGTTGCACCATATAAAATCAAGGGTTCGGCCCGATTCGTACATACACCGATTACAAATATTTCGCCCTCAGATATTATGAAGCCAGGTTTTGTAATTCTGACGGCGTGGTTTTTGTATAAAATGCACAGCGCATATGGCGATAATATGTTTTTGTCGCGTGATGCGTGGCGTTTCCGCAAACTCAGTTGGTGGACATATTTGGCGATATTTGTGCCGGTATTGTTGATTATGTTTTTGCACCCAGACGTTGGTACGGCGTTTTTGTACACAATCACATTTGGCGGTATGACATTTGTGGCGGGATTGCCATGGTTAATTGTAATTGGGTTGGTTGGTTTTGGGTTGGTTGCGGGATTGGTTGCATTTATGATTATGCCACACGTGCACGCACGTTTTATGTCATTCTTTACCGGCCAAGGGGACAGGTATCAGGTAACGCAATCGATTCAATCAATTCAGCACGGTGGCCTGTTGGGCAGTGGTGATGACGCATTTGTCAAAGAATCGTTGCCCGATGCGCATACTGACTTTATCTATGCCGCCATTGTCGAAGATTTTGGTGCAATCGTTGCGTGTGTGTTGCTGTGTGCGCTGGTGTATGTATTAAAGCGTTTGACCACAGATGCCATGACATCACGAAATCCGTTTGTGTTTTATGCAACAGGGGGCGCGGCAATCCTGTTTGGAACACAGGTATGTATCAATCTGGCAACAACATTGCATTTGATGCCGCCCAAGGGGATGACATTGCCGTTTATTTCATACGGGGGCAGTTCGTTTATCGGATTCTGCCTGTTGTTCGGTATGATTTTGGCATTGGTACGCGAAGATAAATGGAAATAGGGGAATAACATGAAAATATGGATTGCAACAGGTGGTACAGGCGGGCACGTTTTTCCTGCGCTGAGTGTAGCAACAGAATTGGTTGCGCGCGGTCACCAGATTATAATTTCAACGGACGGACGTGTAAAAAAAATGGTGCGCGATGGTGCGCCTGCGGGCGCAAAATTGGCGTGCGTATGGGCGTCGGGCGTTGGCGCAAAAAGCCGTTTGCATCAAATTATTGCGCTGTCCAAAATTGCTTTGTCTGCGGTGGCATTGACATTGCGCTTTGCGTTTTCGCGTCCTGCGCGTTTGGTCGCGTTTGGTGGTTATGCATCTGTACCGGCGGTGTTTGCTGCGCACGTGTGGCATATTCCAACATTTTTGCACGAGCAAAATGCCGCGATTGGTCGCGCGAATAAATTCACAATGCGTTGGGTCAAAACATTGATGACCAGTTTCCCGACTGTGTCTGGCATTCCTGCGGGCACATCTGCGCGCGTGGTTTATACAGGCCTGCCGGTGCGCCGTGAATTTTTGGCCTTGGCGGGCAGTCCGATTCCAAAGCAAGGCAAATTATTGGTCACTGGCGGTTCGCTGGGTGCGCAAATATTGGACGATGTTGTGCCGGTGGCAATTGCCGCGATGAAAAATAAAAAGATTTTTGTCACGCACCAGACGCGCCCTGAAAATGTTGCGCGCCTGCAAAAATTCTATGCCGAAAATAAAATCCATGCAAACGTGTTATCTTTTATTCACGATATGGCGTCGCAAATTGCAGATGCCGATTTGGTCATTGGGCGCAGTGGGGCCAGCACGGTCATAGAACTGGAAACAATCGGTCGTGGTGCGATTTTTGTGCCACTGGGCATCAATCCTGATCAGGCCGCCAACGCCGCCAGTTTTGCGCGTTTGGGTGGTGGATTTGCGATTGAACAATCAAAATTTACGGCGCGGTGGTTGACTGTAACACTGACAGAATTGTTTGACAACCCATCGCGTCTGGCCAAGATGGCGCAAAAGTCATGTGTGCCGAATAATGCGGTGAATTTAATTGCCGATGAAATAATAAAATAATATCAGACGCATTTTCCGCTTGCGCGCGATTCGTCATTTGTTCTATGATTGAATCAGGAAGGAAAGGAAAATGCGTCATATCGCTGTTTCTGCGTTATCATTATTTGTAATTTTACCAGCGTGGGCCAGTGCCCGCCTGCCGGTCGTGAATATTGCGGCGGGTGGTGTTTCGGCACGTGCGGCATTTGGCGACGTTGTTGCCACACCCACGGTGACCAAGGTAGTGGTTGCCCCCGTACAAAAAAATAAAAAGGTTGTCGCACGCAGTGCAAAAAAAACAGTTGCATCCACACCAGTTGTGACCACACAAAACACGTCTGTGGATACGGGTGAACGTATTGCCGCCCGTGATGATATTTTGGCCCCACATCGCCCCAGTGCGGATTTGTGGACGCGCAGTGCATCTGATGCACCATTGCGTATGCCAGACGCGTCTGAATTTGCCGTATATCGCACCGACAGTTTGTTACCCGAAGAAAACATCGATTCGTCCCGCGTTGCATCCACACGTGATGTAATTGCGCGCACCGAAAATGTGTCTGCAAATGTGCCAACACCAACGGCGGCACTGTCTGAATTTGATGCGCAAATCGCGCACTTGAACGAATTGCAACAGCGTGCAAATGCCAGTGTCGCAGCCGCAAATAACACCGGCGTCGCCACTGCGTCGCGCACCCGTCGTGCCGATGTCACGGTGCGCAGTCCGATTGTATCAACGGCCACGCCTGCACCACAAAAAATCAAAACATCAAATGATAATGTTGCACTGTCGCGTTTGGTCGTGCCGATGGACAACAACGATGTTATCGTTCGTGCGGTTGAAAAATCTGAATCGCCACGTATTACTGCGGTGCGTGATGATATGACCAAAATGTCGCCAACCGAATTGCGCAAGGCGTTTCGTAAAACATTTTTATCCGAAAATAAACACCTGTCGACATACCAAATGGACAACCGTTTTGACGTGGCCAGTGATATGACCACATCAATAGAGGGCTTCACAGCACGTCGTGATTTATCAGAGGTTGGTGGTATTCGCCCATTGGAAATCAAAATAAAATTCCGTGACGATGATTCTGCGTTGTCGCGTGATAATTACAATTTGTTGTCTGAATATGCGGGGATTGTTGTTGCAAACCCAACGCGCGCGATTCAGGTTGGTATTCCGCAAAACGTCGCGAACAGCAGTGATGCACGCAAATTGGCGGCACGCCGTTTGGCCATTGTGGAACAGGTTTTGCGCGACAGCGGTGTTTCTGAACAACGTATTTTGCCTGTATTGTCCCAGCGTAACGAAGATGGGTTCGTACTGCGTATGATTTCAAATGACCAATATGAAACATTGACCCAAAAACGCCGCGATATATTCGGCGATACCATTGGCAAAAAAACATACAAGAGTATGAGTTGGTAATCCGTAAAATATTTGCTCGCTTGATTGATTTTCTGTATCCGCCGTCATGTCCACTGTGCCAGACGGCGGTGTCATTACATGGTGAATTATGCGCCGATTGTTGGACGGCGTTTAATTGGATTGATGGCCCGCATTGTGCACAGTGCGGTTACCCGTTTCCAACAAATCTGGATTTGTCACCAAACGCAAAGTGTCCAGTATGCGCGTCTGGCGGTTGTGAATTGGATTTAGTGCGCAGTGCATGCGTGTATGATGATGCGTCGCGCGCGGCAATGTTGCCGTTCAAGCATTGTGGTCGCACGGCCTATGCGCGGTTTATGTCGCGCGGGTGCATTTGGGCATTGCGTGATGTTGATATTACCCCAGATATTGTTATGCCTGTGCCATTGGCATACCGACGTCTGGTGCATCGTACATATAATCAGGCGACATTGCTGGCGCGGCCAATCGCACGTGCATATGGCGCACGTCTGGATGTGGACAGTGTGCGTCGCGCATATCGACCTGATATGGGGCATAAAAATGCGCGCCAGCGTGCCGAAAATATTCACGGTGTTTTTCGCGTTGTGCACCCAAATCGTATTCGTGGAAAGCGTATTTTGATTGTTGATGATGTTATGACAACGGGCGCAACGTTCGCAGAATTGGGACGTGCGCTGGTTCATGCTGGCGCAGTTGCGGTGTACGGCGTGTCATTTTGTCGCGCCATTCGCGTGATGCAAAACTAGTTTATTGTACGCCCATTCAGTCCAATAAATGCGCTTTTTATCATATGATTTTTGCGCGCCTCGATTTCTTGGGAAATAACCTTGGCAGAACACATACGAATCAGATTTTCCAATCTGTCGGCATATGTGACAGGTTTTTTTGCCTTGCGCTGTGCAGGTTGCTTTGATGCGGGAATATAATTCAAAACGCGTTTTGTCGCCTGCATCGCAATATCGCCATTGATGTACATTGTGTACACACCACTCATACCATTGGCGGTCACAGGGGCGTATTGGCAACTCAGAATAACATTCAGTTCGTCCTCATCTTCGGGGTCGGTCAGGTCAATATAGTATTCTGTGGTTTCAGGTGTGTTTAACACCGACACATACGTGTATGGAATTGCTTGTTCCAAAAGAGTAATAAAATCTGTCTGCATCAAGTACCTTTTTTACTATAATAATACACATCTGGTTTTTGTCAAGCGTCGCGCACGCGCGCGTATATGTGTGCTTGAATTTTGAAATAATTCTGGTAGGATTTGCGAGTAATTATAAATAATACGAAGGCAAATTAAAAATGAATATTGAATTGGGCAAAAATATCAACGCGCGTGAAATAGAAACCAAAATTCAAGAATTTTGGGATAATAATCACTTTTGGGATAACGATGTAAAATCGACCAAACCCGCATTTTGCATTATGATGCCGCCACCAAATGTGACGGGAAATTTGCATATGGGTCATGCGCTGGATAATGTTTTGTCTGATATTATTTGCCGTTATAAACGTATGTGTGGCTATGATGTTCTGTGGCAACCAGGAACCGACCATGCGTCAATCGCAACCCAGTTGTTGGTGGAACGCGATTTGTCCAAGCGTGGTATAAATCCCCGCACAAAAACAAAACAAGAATTGCTGGATATTGCCTGGGCATGGAAGGCGGACAAGGGTGGCCAGATTATTAAACAGTTGCACACGTTGGGCGTAACGCCGGTTTGGTCGCGCGAACGTTTTACCATGGACGCAGGATTGTCTGCGGCGGTGGCTAAACTGTTCGTCAAGATGTATAACGAGGGGTTGATTTATCGCGCGCGCCGCTTGGTAAATTGGTGCCCAAAACAACAAACATCTATTTCGGATTTAGAGGTTGATGTTCGCGAAGAACACGGTAAATTTTATTACTTCAAATACCCATTAAAAGATGGCGGTTTTATTGAAATTGCAACAACGCGTCCTGAAACACTGTTTGGCGATCAGGCGATTGCAATTCATCCAGATAATGAAAAGTTAAAACATCTGATTGGCAAAACAGCCATCATTCCGTTGACTGATATTGAAATTCCGGTTATTGCCGACGTGCATGCTGACCCTGACAAGGGTACAGGTGCTGTGAAAATCACGCCTGCACATGACAAGGACGACTGGGCGGTTGGACTGCGTCATAATTTGCCGGTGGTATGTGTTTTGACAAATGATGCCAAAATGGCAGACATTGATGTTGTGCCTGAAAAATACCGTGGTATGGACAGATTTACCGCACGTGCCGAAATTATCAAAGATTTGGACGCCGCGGGTCTTATGATTAAAATTGATGACAAGATTATTCCAACCCCATATTCCGAACGCGGTAATGTTGTAATTGAATACATGGTTCGCGACGAATGGTTTGTTGATGCCCCCAAATTGGCAGAAAAGGCCATCGCGGCTGTGGAGGCGGGCGCGGTTAAATTTATGCCTGAACACCGTTATAATCTGTTTATGGCGTGGATGCGCGATATTCATGAATGGTCTATTTCGCGCCAACTGTGGTGGGGACATCAAATCCCAGCATGGTACGATGCCGATGGCAATATCTATGTTGCTGAAAACGAAGCGGCGGCGGTCGCGCAATCAGGTGGCAAAGAATTGACCCGTGATACGTCATGTTTGGATACGTGGTTTTCATCTGCGCTGTGGCCATTTTCTACATTGGGGTGGCCGGAAAAAACACCAGAATTGGAAAAATATTACCCAACCGATTTGTTATACACCGGCGCAGACATTATTTTCTTCTGGGTGGCGCGTATGATAATGATGGGTATCTATGTCATGGGCGATGTTCCATTCCACACGGTGAATTTCCACGGTCTGGTACGTGATGCCAAGGGGCAAAAGATGTCCAAGACCAAGGGTAACGGCACAGACCCATTGACCACGATTGATAAATTCGGCGCAGACGCATTGCGTTATTGGGTGGCGACCGCGCCAATTGGTACCGACATCAGATACAGCGATGACGAGGTTAAACGTGGTTCAAAACTGTTGACCAAATTGTGGAACGCGGCAAAGTACACACTGATGAATCTGACCGATTTTGACCCAAAATCCGCTACGTCGATTGCGGTTGCCGACCGTCATATCGAAGACAGATGGGTTTTGTCTGAATTGAACAAAACAATCGCAGATGTTCGTCGCAATCTGGATAAATACGATAATTATAATTCCCGTGCCGCCATTGACACATTCTTTTACGAGGTGTTCTGTGACCAGTATTTGGAATTTATCAAAGACCGCTTTTGGTCACCAGAAAAATACGATGAAAAATCCAAATTGGCGGCGCAATGGACATTGTTTGAGGTTCTGCGTGCAATCATCGGTTTGTATGCACCATTTATTCCATTCTTGACCGAAGAATTATGGCAAAAAATTTATAAAGAATTCGAGGGCGGCGAAACATTACATCTGACACAATACCCAGATGTTGACACGGCGCGTGAAACGGACGTTTCTGAAATGCAAGTTGCGCTGGATATTTTGCGTAATGTTCGCGGCCTGCGCACAGAACGCAAGGTTGGTAATGGCGCGAAACTGGAAACATTGACAATTCCGTCTGATACGCCGGTGGCATTGCATGGTGTGATAAAATCTGCCGCGCGCGCAAATGAAATCGTATTGGGCAGCACGATTGATTTCGTTGTTGCGCAAAACATTCAGGGGTAATTGCCGTGTCTGAAAAATTGATTGTAAAACGCATTTTGCAGGCGTACCAATGTGACCGATATGGGTATGTTCGTCCGCTGATTCTGATGAATGAATTACAGGGTTGCGCGGACACACATGCCGAAATGTTGGGATGTGGTCGTACATTTTTGACCGAATACAACATGGCGTGGGTTGTTACGCACTATCTGGTCGATATTATTGAATTGCCGCGCGAGGGCGAAGAACTGACGTTTTCCACATGGCCATCAATGAAAGAATTACTGCGTGCCACACGTGATTTTGAAATTCGCGGTGCAGACGGTCGCTTGATGGTGCGTGCGACATCTCAATGGGTTTTGATTGATATGGCAACGCGCCGTCCAATGCGCTTGGACGATGCCGTGCCAACATTGGTACAACATGGTGCGCGCGCGTGGGACAGAATATTCTGCAAGTTCCCAGATTTCACGCCTGAAAAAACACACGTGTTCAAATGTCGGTTTGATGACATTGATGTGAACCAGCATATAAATAATGCGGTCTATGCCGTGTGGGCAACCGAAAGCGTGGGTTACACATACCGCAATGAACATAAATTGCGCAGTATTGAATTAAATTTCAAAAAAGAAATCAATCCCGACACGCCACAGGTTGAAATTGATGTTAAAATTGATGGCGACACATCGCATCATAAAATCCGCACGGGCGACACTGAACATGCATCGGTCATATGCACATGGGTTAAATAAAAACGGGGCATAACCCCGTTTTTATAAAGTTCAAATAATGTGTGCGCCAGCGGCGCACTGCTTTATTCATTTGAACTTTGAACTTTGAACTTTGAACTCTGAACTTTGA
>UROD01000006.1 GCA_900549365.1 uncultured Rickettsiales bacterium
GCGCCGCGGCCGAGCGTTCCATCGCTGCGCGAATTGCGCTGTTTTTCGCAACACCACCTGCGACAACCAATGTTTTTGGTGCGGCCGCAATCACGCGCGCATCATGCATTGCATTTTCCAATCGATTGATTATACAGTCCACAACCGCCGCCTGAAAAGACGCACAAAAATCATTTATAAATTCGTCACTGTGTGGGGCAGGGTTGCGTTCCAAAAATGTACGTGCCGCTGTTTTAATTCCACTGAATGAAAAATCGCACCCTGGTTTGTCGCATAACGGACGCGGAAAATGAAACGCCGTGGCATTGCCCAGTTGTGCACGCTGGTCCACAATCGGGCCACCTGGGTAACCCAGTCCCAACATTTTTGATACTTTGTCAAACGCTTCGCCCGCACTGTCGTCCAGCGTTTGTCCAATCAATTCATACTGGCCGACCCCACGCACCAACAGAATCTGACAATGACCGCCAGATGCCAACATCAACAAATACGGAAATTTGACCGACGTCGCACCATCGCCGCCATTTGCCGATGACGCATGCAAGCGCGGAACCAACGCGTGTCCCTCTAAATGATTCACAGCAACCAATGGTTTGCCCGTTGCCTGTGCCATACCAGTCGCAGCCAACCATCCAATCAGCACGCCACCAATCAGCCCAGGACCCGCCGTCGCAGCAATAACATCAATATCGTTTATGGATTTGCCCGCTTTTTCCAACGTCTGTTGTATTACTTTATCAATCGCCAGAATATGCGCACGCGCCGCCAATTCAGGCACAACGCCACCGTATTTCTGGTGTTCTGGGATTTGCGAATAAATAATATGCGACAAAATATTACGGTCAGAATCAACAATAGCCGCCGATGTTTCATCACACGATGATTCAATTCCCAGACACAACACCGGACGCGGCGCGTTATTACCGTGCGCATCACCTGCTAATTTGCCCATATCCATACGTATCAATTTTTCGTCTGTCATTTTAGTATTTCCAATAATGTTATCCCCAGATTATTCTTGTTCTGGCGACGGTCTGCAATATATTCAGACACAGGCACATCAACAACACGCCCCGCCGTGCTGGACGCATGACGCAACATGCCATTTGGCATCAGAAAACCCATATGCACCACCGCCAAATCCGTGCCTATGATATCACTTTTTCCTGTATTGCCAACAATAAATAAAACAATCATTGGTCGGTCGGTTTTCAATGTTGTTATATTATCATACGGAATGTATTCAATATCAGTTGCCATCACTGCGGCATCAGAATCAATATTGTGCATTCGACGCAACCATGCCGCGCGATTGATAACAACATGGCGCAGGGCGGTCTGCCCATATTGCGCACTGACGTTTTTTACAATGTTTGAATTATTTGGCAACCAATCGGTTTCAATAAAGTGGTTGCGATTTATAAAGTCAATTTCGCCGTTTTTGTATCTGATTTTATTCAACGTATCAACATCGCCATGCGCCAACACTGTTTCCACAAAAGTAGTGCAGTCAAACGCGTCATCGCGTATCAGCGGGTCACTGTCGGGCGCGCGCCCTTCGCCCAATGGGTCGTTTACATATTTTGCACCCATATATTCGTCGCCAATCTGGGGTGCGTTGCCACACCCCGCCAAGATAAAAACAACGAACAGAACAGCACGTTTCATTTATTGATTTTGTTTGATTTGCGCACCAGTATAGCACAAAGACACCGCGTCGCGTACCGCCATTTCGCCAGAATCGGGCAGGGTTGCAATTTTATCAACACACGCCACCATCAATTCGGTATCATCGTCGCTGGCAGTCAACATCCGCACGGCGGCACTGCGTCTGTCAAACGATGCACTGCGCCACGCCTTCAAATTATCGGTTTCCAAATTCCCCTTGCGCAGAGCGCACGAAAACATCACCATAACCAGCAACAACGCCGTCACACCAATAAATAATTTCAATATCAACTTAACATTTTTCATTGATTGCCCCCATTATTCACACTTTACCAACCATACATCATAGTCCGCATTTTGAACCGGATTTTCCCCAGGTTCATTGCGTGATAACCAATTACTGTAAATCTTGCCATCGCCGCCCGCAGTAATTTCAACAAAAGCAAAGAAATCTTCTGCTGCGAATGGGTCGGTCTGCTTGCACGCACGTACAACCAGATTCAGTTTTTCAAATGTCGCGTCACGCCCAACAGGGATTTGCACGGTTTGCGTTTTGCCGGCGGCCTTGTTCATAATGCGCAGCGTTGCCACATCACGATTTACATACGCGTGTGCATTTGGCGCAGCGGCACACAGTAAAAATACAGGTAAAAATTTCAAAATTGTTTTCATACCAATTATAATACATTCGGGTGCTTGTAATGTCAAATTGATAAAAACAAAAATACCGCCATTGGCGGTATTTTTGAATTTACAAAATGATTCATGCAAATTATTTTGCGTTCTTTTCCGCAGATGCCGCTGCCAAATCTTCGACGATACGGGCTTTTTTGCCAGACAAACCGCGCAAGAAGAACAACTTTGCACGACGAACACGACCGATACGAACCTTTTCAATTTTTTCAATTGCTGGGCTGTACAGTGGGAATTTACGTTCCACGCCCACACCATAAGATTCGCGGCGCACTGTGAACGATGCATTGTTCCCAGTACCACCATCGCGCGCAATAACAACCCCTTCAAAAACCTGAATACGGTATTTATCGCCATCTTTGATTTTTACAGATACTTTCAGTGTATCACCCGCTTTGAAATCAGGGATAACCTTTTCACCTTTCAATTTAGCGATTTGCGCTGCTTCGATTTTTTTAATAATGCTCATTTTTCATTTTCCTTTATTAAATCCGGACGACGTTCTTGTGTTATCGCGTCCGATTGTTGTTTCCGCCACCGTTCGATATTGCCGTGGTGACCGGACAGCAGGACTTCTGGGACTTTGCGTCCACGCCATGCCGACGGGCGGGTGTATAACGGCCATTCCAGCCCCCCGATTTCAAAACTCTCGTTTGCAGTGGATTCTGTGCCACCGTGCAGGACATTATCTATCAAGCGAACGCAACTGTCAACAAAAACTTGGGCGGCAATTTCCCCGCCAGACAGTATATAATCGCCGATTGATAGTTCCATTATATCATATTCTTCGATGATTCGTTGATCTATTCCTTCGTACCGACCACAGAGCAGGGTATACGTTGCATCAACATCGGCGGCAAATTCGCGCACCATATGTTGGTTCAGGCGTGGTCCACGTGGTGAAAAATATATAATTTTGCCACGATTTTTTATTGAATCAATCGCCGCACCCAATGCATCAGGGCGCATAACCATACCCGCGCCGCCACCAAACTGTTCGTCATCAACACTGCCATAATTATTTATGGCAAAATCACGAATATTTATCGCGTCATACGACCACACACCACGTTCCAGCGCGCGACCAACAACCCCGCCGGCCAACGTGCCAGGAAACATTTCTGGAAAAATGGTCAGTATGTTAAAGTGCATTTTTCTTTTAACGCTGTTTTTTATTGCAATTTTTCCATATCTGCAATGTATCGCGATGTGGCATCTTGTCCAATCTGACTGCACCATTGCACCAGATATATTCGCCAGTACATTTCATACCTGCTGTGGCCAATTTCGGACATGTTGCGTCCAACGGAATAATACGACGACCGTGCACATCAACCGGATACGTCATAAACTGGTCACATGTATAAACGCACGAGCACCATAAATCGCCATTTGATGATTGTGTCAAGCGACGTGGAACATATACGTCTTCGGTATCCATACGAACAAAAGTACGTGGTAACATTTTATCGCACCTTTTCTTTATTTTTATAACGGCAATTCACACACAAATTTTTTGCGATTGCTGCATTCATGTGCGCCATTTCTGAACTGTTAAATTCACCAATACGAATAACAACATTGTCATTCAAACGTGTTGTAGAATATTCGTGTGCCCAACTGCGTTCCAAGCGTAAAACAGGGCACGCCAGAAAATCCCAATTGCATTCTGTATTTATTTTTTTACCAATACCGGCAAAATTTATTTTTATACTTGCCATATTACTTAACCACTATAACCCTCGTATTCAAATCAACGTATGCACCGATAAACGACACCATATCACCGTTTTCCAATTCAATGATATCACCTGCACCGTAATTTTGGAAACACGCCACGCGACCGATATTTTCGTCATTGCGTACAACAGTAAATCCAATCAGATCAGATTGATAATATTCATCTGCACCCAATTTTGGCAACGCATCACGCGATATAAATAATTCCGTACCACGCAATGTTTCCGCCGCGTTACGGTCGGCAATGCCATCAATTCGTGCAATTATAACATCTGACGTCGGATTCAGCCGACGCACAAAATGAAATTCGCTGGATTTGAATTTTGAACTCTGTATATCAAAATGCTTGAAATCCATTGGGGATTCAGAATAGGTCTGAACCCGAACTTCGCCCCGAATGCCTTGGGGGGCGACTATTTTTCCAACCAAGATTTTTGACATATCGTTCATAACAAATTACCGAACGCGCCCGCATTGCGGGCGCATTGATTAAACGCAAAATTATTCTGCTGTTGTTTCCGCTGTGGCTTCTGCAGGGGCTTCTGCTGCGGCCTTGGCTGCTGCTTCGGCGGCTGCTTTTTCTTCGGCGATTTTAGCCAACTTTTCAGCTTTGTCTTTAATCTTCATCTGTGTTTTTTCAGATTGCTGATTCTTCTTTGTCTGAACTGGAATTGGTTTCTTTTCGGCCAAACCAGCATTTACCAAGAAACGATAAACGCGGTCAGATGGTTTTGCACCCTTGGCAATCCAAGATTTAACCTTTTCAACGTCCATGACAACGCGTTTTTCATTATCGCGTGCCAACATTGGGTCGTATTTACCAATGGTTTCCAAAACGTTACCAGAATTACGCGCATTGCGAGAATCTGTAACTACGATGTGATAATATGGACGTTTTTTTGCGCCGAAACGTGCCAAACGAATAACAGTTGCCATAATTTTGCTCCTTAGTATTTCTAACTGTTTACCCACACAGAAAAACCACCATCAAAGACAAAAACTTGTCGGTTGATGTTCCACACGCATACCGCGTACTGGATTTACATAAATGGCAATCTGTTGGGATTTGCGGGGCTATTATGAATCAAAAATTATCAAAAGTCAAATTATTATTGATTTGGTCTGGACAACCCGACAAATTTATTATAGAATCTGCACCGTTAAACCATTGCGGGCGTAGTATAATGGTAGAACGAAAGCTTCCCAAGCTTTAGGCGAGGGTTCGATTCCCTTCGCCCGCACCAAAAATCAAATCGGCATTTCGCCGATTTTATTTTAACAAAAAACGCGCCATTGCGGCGCGTATGTTATTTACTTTCACCAACTGGGATTTGCAACAGTTGCTTTGGGTATATCAGGTTTGGGTTTTCAATATTATTGCGTTCGGCAATAATGCTGAATAAAACACCACGGCGCAAGAAATTGCGCGCAATAATCCACAGGCAATCGCCACGACGAACCGTATAATATGTATTATCGTCACCCGTCATTTCTGGCATCGTGAATGTATGACCAACCTGAGCCACTGTGCGGCCATCGCCATCGTGCAGGCGTACCGTCAGTGTGTATTCTTTGCCGGTTTCCAATTCGCCAACGTCCGCCCCCAGACCAAAATGTTTGTGGTCTGATACGCGCGCAAAACCCAAATATTTATTGTTCAACGACAATGATACACGCAGGCGTGGCAACGCATCACCGGTTACAACAATGCGGCCCGTGTCCAAATAATCGATTTTAGACACAACCAAATCACCATCCGCCAACTGCGATGGGGCTTGCAACATTGTGCTGCCGTCGCGTGTCATCAGCAAAGATACAGAATGTTTATACCCGTGTGGCGAAACATAAACAAATACGTTTTCAGTGGATTTTGTGCCGTCATCTGCGCCAACCAGCGAAATCGTATAGTTGCCAGCATCAAACACGCGTGCAGGTGCATACACAAATTCGCCATCAGAATCTGTGCGTTCTGTGGCGACAATTTTACCATTGATTACGACTGATATATTCTGGTGTGGCAACCAGCGTCCCGCAACAACGATTGAACCTGCTGGTTCTATACGAACAATATCAAACGACGGAACGGTATTTTCATCAACTGTTTGTACGATTGGTTCTGGGACAGATGGCACAACCACAACCTGTGTCGTTGTATTGTTTGTACGAACAAATAAAACCCAAATCGCAACAAAGACAACAAAGATTGCACACAAAATTGGGAACCAATACGCACGCAGACCATTACGCGAATTACGCGCCGTACGCGCCGATGTTGCCGCCGTCTGAATCTCTGCATCATTGCGTGGGGCGGGGCGCGCAAAAATATTCAGCGTCTTCAAGAAACGTCTGGCAAAATTGCGGCGATTTTCCATCCAGTTATTCTGTTGGGCGATTGCATCATTTATCAAATCGTCTGTACTACGCTTTGTTTTTCCGATATTAGTTGGCTTTTGATTATTTTTTGCCATGTGTAATCTCCTGAAACGTTTGGAATTAAAACTTTGGACAAATTATTGCAAATAATCTTTCTTTGTCAACTTAAATATGATATAATCAGGGCATGTTTGTGAGGGGGAATATGAAGAAAATAGGTATTATGACGACTGGTGGTGATTGTTCCGGTCTGAACACGATTATTCAACGCTTGACACACGGCGCACGCTTGCGCGGGTGGCAGGTTTGGGGTATTTTGGACGGCACTGATGGGCTGAGCACAACGCCGCCCCGCGTTATAGAGTTAAATGATGACACACTGCCGATTGAAAACGCGCGTCTGGCGGGCAGTTTTTTGCACAACGGCCATGCCGGCGCGATGAATTTTGAAACCGCGGCAGAGGGCGGCAAACTGGATAAATTCAACAAACAATTACGCAAATCATTGCAAGAATTAAAACTGGATGCACTGGTTTTGATTGGCGGCAATGGCAGTTTGTCGTTGGCATGGTGCAACCGTGCAATCTATGCAGACCTGCAACTGATTTGTATTCCAAAAACGATTGATATGGATATACCACTGACTGATTGCACGATTGGATTCAGCACCGCGGTTCAGCAACTGGCATCATTTTGTGACCAGTTGATGATGACCGCGCGCAGCCATCATCGCTGGTTTGTGGTACAATCTATGGGGCGCGATTGTGGCGCATTGGCATTGCATGGCGGTATTGCCGCCGGCGCAGCGGTTATATTGATACCGGAAATAAAATTTGATTTGGATTCGGTTATTGCACATATACAGCACGCCGATACAGATTATGGCATCATTGTTGTGTCAGAGGGGGTACATCTGCGCGGGCATTCAGGACGCCCCGCCGATATTATTTCGCGCAAATTAACCGCCGCGGGTATTGCAAATCGTGCTGTATTCCCAGAACACATTCAACGCGTTGGCGACACCACGGCATGCGACCGTATTTTGGCGGTACGCTTTGCAGATTGTGCATTGCACGCGATTGATAATAACGAAACATACGTTATGACGGCATTGGACGGCAATAGTGTTAAAACGGTAAGTTTGTCTGATTTCTTTGATGCCGGTGAAATTGCCGACGATCCAAAGATTCCTGGGCTGAAAACATCAGATGCATTTGTTGCCCCCGACGACCCACTATTGGACGTCGCCCACCATATGGGAATCTATATTGGTGAAATCAAATAAAAAACGGGGCAAATACCCCGTTTTTTTTAGTGAGTTAGTGATAAAGTGACAGAGTGATATAGTTTGTTTGTGCGTATATTTGAACTTTGCACTTTGAACTCTGAACTTTGAAAAAACGGGGCAAATGCCCCGTTTTTTATTTCTTTTCCGAGAAATCAGCATCACGCGTGCCATCTTCGTTTGGCTTGTTTTCGCCAGATTCAGATTTCTGCGCTTCTTGTGACGCTTTATAAACCGCTTCACCCAATTTCATTGATTTTTCCATCAACGCATCAGTTTTTTCTTTCAGCGATTCTGCAGTTGCGTCCGCTTTTGCCAATTCATCAGACAACGCTTGTTTTGCGTCTTCGATGGCTTTCTTGTCATCGGCACTGATTTTATCACCATGCTCTTTCAGTGATTTTTCAATGCTGAACACTGCGGCTTCGGCGTTGTTCTTGGCTTCTGCCAATGCACGCTTCTGCTTGTCTGCTTCGGCATTTGCCGCGGCTTCGTCAACCATCTTTTTAATATCTTCTTCGGACAGACCACCATCAGATTTAATGGAAATTGTCTGTTCCTTGCCTGTGCCTTTATCTTTTGCAGATACATGCACGATACCATTGGCGTCAATATCAAACGACACTTCAATCTGGGGCATACCACGTGGGGCAGGCGCAATACCTTCCAAGTTGAACTGACCCAGCAACTTGTTATCTGCGGCCATATCACGTTCGCCTTGGAATACGCGAATTGTCACAGCCGACTGGTTATCTTCGGCGGTACTGAACACCTGTGATTTCTTGGTTGGAATCGTTGTGTTACGGTCAATCAGACGTGTAAACACACCACCCAATGTTTCAATACCTAATGACAACGGCGTCACGTCCAGCAGCAGAACATCTTTGACGTCGCCTTTCAGAACACCACCTTGAATCGCTGCACCTAACGCAACAACTTCATCAGGATTCACGCCCTTGTGAGGTTCGCGACCGAAAAATTCTTTTACTGTTTCAACAACCTTTGGCATACGTGTCTGGCCACCGACCAAGATAACTTCGTTGATTTGCGACTTGTCCAGACCAGCATCTTTCAACGCTTTCTTGCACGGTTCAATTGTCTTTTGAATCAGGTCATCAACCAATGATTCCAACTTTGCACGTGTCAATGTTGTATTAAAGTGCTTTGGCCCTGTTGCATCTGCTGTCAGATATGGCAGGTTAATATCAGTTGATGTCTTGGACGACAATTCAATTTTTGCCTTTTCTGCGGCTTCTTTCAGACGTTGCAACGCCAATTTGTCGCCTGACAGGTCAATGCCAGATTGCGCCTTGAATTCATCAATCAGATGTTTCAACACGCGCGCATCAAAGTCCGAACCACCCAGTGCGGTATCACCGTTTGTGGATTTAACCTCGAACACGCCATCAACAATTTCCAATATAGAAATATCGAATGTACCACCACCCAAGTCATATACGGCGATTGTGCCATTCTTGTCTTTTTCCAAACCATACGCCAACGCGGCGGCGGTTGGTTCATTAACAATACGCAACACATTCAGACCCGCAATACGTCCTGCGTCTTTGGTTGCCTGACGTTGTGAATCATTAAAGTATGCTGGCACGGTAATAACCGCATCAGAAATTGTTTCGCCCAAATACGCCTCGGCATCTTTCTTTAACTTTGCCAAAATCATAGCAGAAATCTGTGATGGGGCATATTTTTTACCATCAATTTCAACCCACGCATCACCATTGTCGCCACGCACAATCTTATACGGTACGCGTGCAGCGATTTCTTTAACCGCTGGGCTGTCAAAGCGCAATCCCATCAAACGTTTGATTTCATAAATTGTGCTTTCAGGATTGGTGATTGCCTGATTCTTGGCTGTGATGCCAACCAACTGTTCGCCATTTGATGTCAACGCGACAACAGATGGGGTTGTACGACCACCCTCTGAATTTTCAATAATTTTTGGGTCACTGCCATCCATGAACGCCATGGCGGAATTTGTTGTACCCAAATCAATACCTAATACTTTTGCCATTTTTTTCACTCCTTGAATTTCTTATGCCCATCATATAGTGAACACTAAAACAGATTTCAAGCCCACAGGAAAAAAATAATAACAAAAAAAACCGCCCAAACGGACGGTTTTATGTACATAAATAATTTTGCAATTATTTCTTTTCTGGTGCAGCAGCAGGTGCAGCAGCAGCGGCAGGGGCCGCCTTTGGTGTATCTGCTTCTTCTGGCATTTTACCACCGATTGTTGCAAACGCCAATTCTGCCTGATGCAAGCCCAATTCAATACCCGCAGGCAAAACCAAATCGGTACCGTGAACTGTTTCGCCGATTGTAACATTTGTCAAATCAATAACGATTTTTTCAGGGATATCGTGTACCAGACCGCGCAATGCAACCTTACGCACTGCAAAGTTCAAAACACCACCCAATTTAATACCCTTGGATGTATCAACATTGATAACTTCCACTGGAACACTAACCTCGACAGGGTTATTCACATCAATACGTTTGAAATCAACATGAACAACTGCGTCCGACACAGGGTGATATTGAATATCGACCAACATGGCATTTTCTTTGCCGTTTGTTGTATCAATTTCAAACAATTTAGTCCGCAAAGCAGGTTTCTTGATCAACAGTTCAAAAGAATTGCCATCCAATTCAATTGCAACTGGGGCTTTCTTTTCACCATAGATAACCGCGGGGATTTTGTTGTTTTTGCGGATGCTGCGTGTGGCCCCCTTGCCAGCAACGCTGCGAATATCTGCATTTAATTTAATTGCCATTTTATAATCCTTTTAATAGCATTGGTTTAACTGTGCGCGACCTCCAAGGGTGCCGTGCGGGGCATATTATTTACTAAAATCTTTGAAAAATCAAGGTTTTTATTACGCGCGACGTTGCAAAATCAAAAAACGCGCCCGCCCGTACGTTTTATCGCGCAAAATTTCCCATTGCGCATCGTCTGGCAACATGAATTTATCGGCGTCTTGTTCCCATACCAAAATCGTACCAACGCGCGCCGCCACGCCCACACGGCGCACAAAACGCGCCCCAATTTCCGACAAATCATATGGTGGATCAACAAATATCAAATCGGCATTCGGGGCAATTTGTTCAATTCGCGTCATTGCATCGGCCATTAAAATATTGGCACGCGCATCGACATTCAGGGGTGCAACGTTTGCGCGCACTGTTTTTATTGACGCGGCGGCATTATCGGTAAATGTAACGTTCGCCATTGAGCGTCGCGATAAAAATTCAATTCCAAATTCGCCACTGCCTGCAAACGCGTCCCAGACATTCAGCGTATCGCGTGCACCAACAATCCCGTCCAGCATATTAAACAGCGCAATTCGCGCGCGATTCTGGGTCGGGCGCGCCCCATCCGGCAGGCGCAATTTACGCCCACGAAACATTCCTGAAATGATTTGCAATTTTGAATCCATATTGTACAGTGTATCACATGAACCCTATGCAGCAAGCCATAAATTTAGCAACCCGCGCAAAATCGCACGACGATGTTCCAATCGGTGCAGTAATTGTGTGCGATGGGCGCATTATTGCCCGTGGCGAAAATCAAGTGCAACTGAAACGTAATCCGACCTTGCACGCCGAAATCGTTGCAATAAATCGCGCATGTAAAAAATTGGGAACGAAATTCTTGGACAACTGCGACATTTACGTGTCGCTGGAACCATGCGCAATGTGCGCAACGGCCATTTCACTGGCGCGTATTCGTCATGTGTACTTTGCCGCCTGTGATGCCAAAGGTGGTGGCATAATGTCCGGCGCACGCGTATACGACACCGACCGCCACCTGTGGAAACCAGACGTCACCCAAATGCCTGAATTTGCCGACGCATCGGCACAAATGTTGCGTGATTTTTTTGCAATGCGACGTAATAAACAGGGCGACAAATAATTTGTCGCCACATTTTATTTATCTATTAAACTGTTACCAGACATATCGGCGGGTTGGGGCAATCCCAGCAACTGTAACATTGTTGGCGCAATATCAGCCAGCCCCCCATCGTGCACGCTATGCGGCGTGTTTGACACCAATATAAAATTCACAGGATTTGTTGTATGCGCCGTCCACGGCATAGCATTTTCATGATCCCACATTTTTTCCGCATTTCCGTGGTCGGCCGTAATCAGAACGGTGCCCTTCAACGCCAATACCGCAGGCACCAGGCGCGCCAACTGGGCATCCAAAACCTCCATCGCGGTGATTGTGGCGGGCTCTTTGCCCGTATGTCCAACCATATCACCATTGGCATAATTCAAAATAACAACATCAAAGTCCGCCAATTTTTCCAACAACGCGTCTGTGATTTTAATTGCCGACATTTCAGGGGCCAAATCAAACGTTGCAACATCTGGCGATGGAATCAGAACCTTTTCTTCGTCCGCATAGTCCACATTACGTTCTGCATCAAAGAAATATGTCACATGGTTGTATTTTTCTGTTTCTGCAATACGTAATTGGCGCAAATGATATGCCGCCAGAACATCACCCAACGTGTCGTGCGTTTCAACATCTGGCAACAGTGCAGGGCACAATTCGTCCAACCCTTCGCCATATTGGGAAAAGCACAACATGTGCGCGCCCGTGGTCAAAATTGCACGCACAATCTGGCGCGCGCGGTCGCTGCGGTAATTGCCAAACAAGAATCCATCTTGTGGTGTAATTGGCACATCACCTGTAATGACGGTCGGTTTGATAAATTCATCTGTTTCGCCATGCGCATACGCCGAATCCAACGCCGAATCAATTGTTGGCGAAACATATGGACTGGTTGCGCGGGCAATTGCGTTAAATGCCGCGGTTGTCCTGTCCAAGTTTTGGTTTCTGTCCATTGCATAATAACGCCCAGACAATGTCCCCCAAAACGCCTGACCAGACGCCAAATACGTTGCCAAACGTTGTTTTATCAATCGAATATATTCGCTGGCTGATTGGGGCGGGGTATCGCGACCATCAGCGATAAAGTGAATACACAGACGCAGGCCCGTGTCCAACACGCGCGTTGCAATCGTCAACATATCGTTTATGTCTGAATGCACACGACCATCAGACATCAGCCCCGCCATATGCACAATGCCACCGTCGCTCTGAACAGATTTAATAAAATCCGCCAAGGGAACATTTTTATCCCATTTTTCCAGTTGAAACCGGCGCAAAAATTGATTAATCACGCGGCCCGATCCAATTGTGATGTGTCCAACCTCTGAATTGCCCATTGTTCCATACGACAAGCCCACCGCCGCGCCACTGGCATCCAAACGCGAGTGCGGGTATGTTTGTAATAATTTGTTAAAATACGGCATATTTGCCAATGCAACCGCGTTATGTTCAGTTTCTGGATTTATTCCAACACCGTCCATAATGCATAAAACAACTGGTTTTGTCATAATTCCTATTTCCTTTCCCGATTAATAATGCAAAAATATCATAACAGTTTTTTGATTGCAAAAGAATAATAAAAATTGTATAAATTGTCCTAGGAACTATGTCATATACACAGAGAGAAAAGAACATGAGTGGAAGACCTTTTTCCCCAACATCAGTAGACGAGCACATTGGCCAGCGTGTCCAACTGCGTCGCGTAATGATGGGCCTGTCGCAAAAAGATTTGGCTAAAATTTGTGGGGTAACATTTCAGCAAATTCAAAAATACGAAACCGCGGGGAATCGTATATCTGCGTCGCGCTTGTTTGAACTCAGCACGGCATTGGAAACCCCTGTATCGTTTTTCTTTCAGGGCTTGCCTGGGAATACATCAACAGAAATCCGTGGTGGCAAATCCACGGGGCGCGTTGCCGAACAGAAATCAGACGACCCATTGTCAAAAAATGAATCATTGCAACTGATAAACCTGTACTGGCGTCTGCCCGATGATGACAAACGTCAAATGGTCATGAAAATGTTGCGTTCATTAAATAACATCAATTAAACGAATAAAAAAACAAATAAAAAACGCCCAAACGGGCGTTTTTTATATTAACGTATCAACTAATTCATATCTGTTATTACGATAATTGCTAACAGGTCCAGATGATTTACCAGACGAGCCCGATACAGGCAAAGAACCGCTGCTGGTGCCACCACTGGACGCACTGCCGCCAGATGTGCTGCCACTGCTGCCCTTGTTAATAACTGTAATTTTTGGGAACACGCGTTCAAAAAAACTTTTCAAAACATCACTTTTGTCTTTTTCCAGATAGCAATTACCTGTTTCATAATAACCGTTCATCGCGGTGCAACGTTCCTGATACCAAACATCGGTCAGCACACAACCACGTACAGAATCATATGTGGCAACCGGTGTTTCGCGCCCCGTGTTATATGCCAAGCACGCTGTACGTTCACTGTTTTCAACACAACGTCCTGACAACGCAGCGTCTCCTGTTGGTTCCTCGGATTTGCCAAACGTTGTTGAATAAAACGCCTTCAACAGTTTACCTGTATCATCCGCATCCGTCCAGAATCCATCCAACGATTCGCACGCATCTGCTAACTGGTCGTCCAATTCTTCTTGGACATCGTTAATCGCTTGGCTTACCTGCTGTTTTACCCGATCCGGCAATTCAGAAAACTGCTTGCTGTCTGTGGTTGGGTCTTTGCAATTCTGTACCGCATAGTTTTCAATAATACTGCGCAACTGGGCCTGACCATAGCGACGACAATTCCACGGATACCCTTGGGTGCCGGTTGATGGTGTGCATAATTGTTTTACATAATTATCAATGGCGGTGGAACATCCCTCGGCGACACGAACGGTATCAACGTTGTCAACGAACGCCAACAACGCTTTAATTCCGCAAGACGCCGCGTCACTGGTCAATTTACCATTGCCATCAAATTGACAACTCGTATTATTACCGTACAACGCCGCACATGCCGTAACCTTGTCCTGACACAGGGCCTTGGCCGCGTATGCACTGACCGCACCCGCCGCCGATGCGGTTGTGGTGTCAAAATCTTTTAATGCATTTGTCTGGGTATCATAACAATCCGCCATCGTGCTGACACAAGACATTTTGACTTCTTCAATCTTGGCCGATTGGGCTTGCGCAATTTCAATCAATGCGCTGCGCTTAAATTCTTGCCATACGGTGGTGGAAATATCGCGACATGAATCCAATGCGGTTGTTGCGAACATTTTGCGTGTTTCCAAGAAACTGTTGAATTTACCATTCTGACTTAATACATCGGTGTTACCATTTGCGCCGTCCAATGTAATCAGATTTTCCAGTTCAAACAAACGCGGGCTGTAAATTGGGTCGCCAGTATTTGCATCAACATATGCCCCGGTATAGTCCAGGCACTTTTTATAGTTTGCGCCGCACGCTGTATCTGCGGTAATTGCCGTTTTCACTTTTGCGATACATTCATTGACGTCCGCACTGTTATGGCTGCGATATTCTTCCAAACGGGCATCGCGCAAATATTTTTCCGCAGTACGCACGGTCTGTTTAATCGTTTCGCGCTGGGAATTTACTTTCTTTTCATACGCATTGCAATCTTGGGAAATCAAGATGTTATACGAACTCTTGGCCATGGTCATAACGGCATTGTTTTCACACGCATCTTTCATCAACGACAAACATTGCTTTTGCGCTTGTGTGTATAATGCCTGACCCTCTAATTGGGACAAATCTGTACCAGACGACGTAAATATAGACGACGCGTCGCCACCACTCCAAATATCGTCCAGATTGGTTGAAAAGTCCAAATCCAACACACCCAATGATGTGCCACTGTTGCTGGCGGACACCTTGCGCTTGCCAGACAACAAATCGCCAATTTCAGACAACATGGCCGCCGCGCCGCTGGTATCATTTTTGATTGCACGTTCACCTTCGGTTGCGGTGTACATCGCATTAACCTCGGCCGCGGTCTTGTCAACAGCGTTCAAATTGTTATTTTCAAATTGCACCAACAGATTTTTGGCCTCGTCCAATGCGGCCTCTGTATCACGAAATTCTGTGAATTTAGAACTGCAAAAGCAACGACGGTATGTATCATTTGCCTTGGCACAGAATTGATCCATACATGTTGAATACGCCTCGCGACAGGTGGCATAGCCCCCGCCAATCTTGGACACATCGTCAAACACCGCCGTCGCGCGTGCAACCGCCGCACGCGATGCGTTTGCGGTCGTGGCAACGCGCACATTGGCAACCGTTGGGGCATACCCCGCGCGCATTGCGCCCACAACACCCGTACGAGCAACCGTTGCGCTGCGCGCTGCACCGACCGGCGTTACCGCCGTGCGTGCATTGCGTGATGATACGATATTATTTGTTGTCGCCGCGCGTGATGTTGTTGTTCTGCGTTGTGTGGTTGTGGCAACGCGCGACACGGTCGCAGAACCAGAGTTACGATTGACGCTGCGCGAACCGTCACGTCCAGATGACGCAACCCCAGATGTCGCACGCGGATTTGGCATCTGTTCCGCCGACACATTACCAGCAGAAACAGCGACCATAATCGCCATAAAACATTTGATTAAATTTGACGTGCACATTGCCAATTTTTTACTCTCTCTTGAACGCATTATATCATTTTTCAGACATATGAATCAATACCGAATTTATTCAATACAACAGTTTACCGCTTTCTTGACCCAGTCGCCCAATTTACTAACGGTTGATTTGTCGGTTTTGCCTGCTGTGCCCTTGGACGCGACGACTTTGTCGTCATCTTGTTTTAACTTGCATTCCGTCATTGCGTGCTCATAAACCGCCGGTGCAGTTTGCTTTACCCCTGTCAAATCAATCAGGTTCATATTGATACCCCAGAACAAAGAATACAAATCATACGCCTTGTTAAACAAATTATATGCATCTTTGGTGTTACCTGCGCCCAATGCCTTGGTTCCAACCTCCATCAAACGCATAGATGCCGCCAACAAGTGCTTTGATATACACCATACTTCGCCGTCTTCGGCAGAAGATGGTTTTACAATTCGTTTCATCAGTTCTTTGCGCATTTCACGAACCGTATTTATCATATCATAGAAACCGGTCTTGCGCGTTTTCGCACCACTGAAAAAGAAGTGTTCTTCCAACGATATCAAATTCATCAACGCAATCGACAAATCTTGATCAGACGATAAATCCAATGGATTTACTTTTTTGGATTGGTCAACTTTTTTAATCATTTCATCCAATGTCATTTTCTTGGATTCACGTTTCATTGTTTATTCTCCTTGTGTTATTTTATTATTACATACATACAATCATTGCCCAACTGGCCAATGCCAGTACAACGACGGGTAATAAAACCTTTTCAAATGGGAAATGTGCGTGGCCACCATTACGTGCCTTCATAAAATCATACAATTTTTCAGTCAGTATAAATAATACCGCACCACAAACCGTGCCAAACAACACAGGGTCCATGGCGAACAAGCCACAAATCATCTGGGGGTTATATTTAACACGCCCCAAATATACAAAACCAATCATGGCGACCGACAACACAATCAACATAGTGTTGCGACCACGCCAGTTCCATCCACGTTTGTCACAGAATTTAATTGTCCAATACCCCAGCAATGCCAATAATGCGCCCGCCCACAGGCCAACAACACTGTCTGGCACACCCATATGACGCGCAATTTCCAATGATGCACCAATCGCGATTGTGCACACAGGACACGCAGGATTCGCCAATGCTGACACCGGTGCGACGCCCAACAACAAAGCTAATAACTTTTTCATTTAATCTACCTTTCCTTGTATATCAACGATAATTCTACAAAAAACGCACAGGGTGGGTCAATATGATTTTACGACCGCGCGCATATGCGCACTGCGTGCACGCGAATTATTTTCTAATTCCGTGTTTGTTGGTGTTTTTGTGGCCATTGCCGCAAATTTCGGTTCTGTTACCACCGGCATATGCGGGTCGCCCAATGGCGACGTCCATGTGCGAAATGTGTTTTTAACAATTCTGTCTTCCAATGAATGAAAGGTTACGCATACGCATTTGCCACCAACATTTAACAGCGCAGGCACCGCGCACAGGGCACGTTCCAATTCACCCATTTCGTCATTTACCGCAATGCGCAACGCCTGAAATACCGGCGCGATATCGCGCGGATTATGAATCAGGTCACGTAATTCAAATGTTGTTTTTGGCGCGGCACGCTTTATAGCGTTTGCAATAATGCCCGCTTTTTTTACATCACCATATTCACGCAGCACGCGCGCCAATTCGGTTGCCGATGCATTTTGAATAAATTCTGCCGCCGTTACGCCCGATGCCGACATACGCATATCCAACGGTGCATCCGCCCGAAAAGAAAAACCACGCGACGCAACGTCAATCTGCATCGATGAAATCCCTAAATCAAACACAATTGCGTCAAATGTTTCGTCCAATTCCATCATCGCCGAAAAAGGTCGTGCAATAAATGTAAACCTGTCGCCAAATTTCGCACGCAACGCGTCCGCATCTGCAACCACATTCGGATCACGGTCAAACGCAACAACTGATGCACCCGCATTCAAAAAAGCGCGCGAATAGCCGCCCGCACCAAATGTTGCATCAATGATACGTGCGCCCCGCACATCGCCCAGCGCGTCCATCACTGCGCCCAATAACACAGGAATATGCTTTGTTGTCGTCATTCTATTTCAACCTTGATTCCCAATGCGATTAAATCCTTGGCGGTGGTTGCACCCAATTCGACCCCCGTTGGCAATGCAATGGATGCTGTTTTGTCTGCGCCATGCAGATTCAAAATCACATTGGTATGGCCGTGTGGCAATGAAACCAATGCCTTTTTGACCGCAGGCAACACATCTTTGTTATAAATTTCCAGTGTCAGTTTTCGCGCAACATGCGCCACCCATTGCGTCAGTGGCGTAATAGAATCCACAAATATTGACACGCGGTCGTCACGCGCGGACGTTTTGCCAGAAATCAACACGACGTTTTCCGTGGACAGCGTCTGGGCAAATGTAGCCGCCGCGTCACCAAATGCCACCGCATCAATATTACCGAAACTGTCCGACGCATTGATTGTAATCATTTCTTTGCCCGTTTTGGTGCGACGACGCGAAAAAGAATTTACGTTTGCTGCAATCTGAACAGGTTTGCGGTCGCCCATTTCCATCATACTGACGCTGGTCGCCAATTTGGCGCGTTGAATCAGATGCTTGAATTGATCCAGCGGATGCGCAGAAATATAGAATCCCAATGCCGCCAATTCATTTTCCAAACGCTGACCAAATGTCCATGGCGTCGTGCGTGTCAAATTCTTGGTCAATCTGTCTTCGGTAACATCATCTTCAATTGTGTTTGCAAACAGCGACAGCGAATTTGCACCATCTTTTGACTTTGACGCATATGACAAAATCGCATCAGCATTGATGAATATAGCTGCACGATTTGGCTGTAACGAATCCAGCACACCAACACGCGCAAATGCTTCTAAAATACGTTTGTTCATAATAGGGGCGCAACGCTTTGCAAAGTCGGTCAGGTTTTTGAATTTCCCATGCGCATTGCGTTCCGCAACAATCGCGTCTGTGGCGGCCGTGCCAACGCCCTTGATTGCTGCCAACCCGTAAATTATTTTGCCATCGCGCACCGTGAATAATGATTCACTGACATTGATATCAGGTGGCACAATTTGAATATTAAAGTTTGCCTTGGCATCATCAACGAACAACGCCAACTGGTCGGTATCATTCAGATTACTGGACATTGATGCCGCCAAAAATTCTGGGGTAAAGTTCGCTTTCAAATATGCACACTGGTTTGCGACAATGGAATAGGCAATAGCGTGCGATTTGTTAAACGCATATTTTGCAAATTCTTTGAACTTTTCCCACAGGTCTTTGGCCTGTTCACGATTCAATGTTTGTTCCTGTTCGCAACCGGCCATAAATTTTACTTCCAGTTGCGCCAGCAAATCTAACTTCTTTTTACCCATGGCCTTGCGCACAGTATCAGATTGACCACGGCTAAATCCTGCCAAGGCACGCGTCAACTGCATAACCTGTTCCTGATAAACGATAATTCCATACGTTTCTTTCAGAATTGGTTCGGCCTTTGGGTGAACATATTCAATCGCTTCTTCGCCATGCATACGGGCGATAAATTGTGGAATAAATGCAATAGGCCCTGGGCGATTCAACGCATTTAACGCCGAAATTTCCAAGAAACTGGTTGGGCGCATCTTGCGCAAGGTCTGTTGTACAAACGGGGCATCAAATTGGAATATACCTTCGGTATGGCCACGCTGCCACAATGCCAAGGTTTTTGCATCATCAACCGGAATCTTGTCCAAATCAATATTGATACCACGCGTTTGTTGAATCAATCGCACCGCATACTTTAATACAACCAGCGTTTCCAATCCCAAAAAGTCAAATTTAATCAACCCCGCCGATTCCAGATAATGTCCATCAAATTGACATGATGGCAATGGGTTGGCGGGGTCGCGATACACCGGTGCAATTTTAGTTGTTGGGCGGTCACCAATAACAACACCACATGCGTGTTGCCCCAGATTTCGAATTGACCCCTCTAATTTTTCAGCAATAGACACAACCTTGTTCATATCTTCGTCTGTCGCCAAAACGTGCTGAATTTCCGACGATGCATCAACGGCATCTTTTAATTTTTTTGCATCTTGGGGAATCAGTTTAGACAGGCGGTCTGATTTAGAATACGGAATTCCATATACACGACCAATGTCACGAATCGCGCCACGGGCCTGTAAACTGCCGAATGTAATGATTCTACATACTGAATCATGGCCATATTTATCGCAAATATACGCCAACACGCGTTCAATGCCCGTTGGTTCAAAGTCCACGTCAAAATCGGGCATAGAAATACGATCTGGGTTCAAGAAACGTTCAAACAGCAATCCGTACTTTAACGGATTTACATGCGTAATACCCAACGCCCACGCAACGATAGACCCAGCCCCCGAACCACGCCCAGGGCCCGTCAAAACATCGTTTTTACGACACCAATCAATATAGTCCGCCACAATCAAAAAATACCCAGGGAACCCCATATTGATAATAACGCCCAGTTCATATTCCGCCTGTTCATAATATGGCTTGGTATCAGTAATCCCTTGTTCGCGCATGCGCGCCGCCAGTCCCGACATAGTGTGTTCACGCAGCATTTGGCATTCGGTTTCCAAGTCATCACCAAAACGTGGCAACAATGGTCTTTCATGAACATTTACCATAAAACCACACCGACGTGCGATTTCAACCGTATTCTCGCACGCTTCGGGCAAATCAGAAAACAAATCCCACATTTCTTCGGACGATTTGAAATACTGTTCCGACGATTTGCGCGGACGATCGGGGTCAATAACCTTGGTCTGACCCAAAACACAGGACAGGGCATCTTCGGCCTCGTAATCCGACGCAGCAGCACACACGACGTCATTTGTTGCGACAATTGGAATGTTTAATTCACGCGCAATATTCAAAAAATCCGGTTCTGTTTTAATTTCGTCCGCCAAACCATGACGTTGAATTTCCATATAGAATCGGTCACCAAAGATTTTTTGGAATTGTTCGGCATACGCACGCGCCTGTGAATTTTGATTATTCAAAATCGCCATACCTATCGGCCCACGATGCGCCCCCGACAGACAAATCACACCATCGGAATGCGACACCAATTCGTCAAACGTAATATATGGCCCCAAATGGTGATTGTCGCCACGCATGTACATAATACGGCTCAGTTCACACAGGTTCAAATACCCGTCATGATTTTGTGCCAACAAAACAATCTGGGACAGCGATGATTCGCGCAAGATTTTTGGATCAACCGTATGATGATTCAGTGAAATTTCAACACCAATAATCGGCTGTACTTTCTTGGCCGGCATAACATCTGAAAATTCGGCGCAACCAGACATCAAATTCGTATCTGTCAACGCACACGCCGACATACCCGCGGCGACACACAACGCAGGCAATTCCTTGACCTGAATGGTCCCAGTTCCAACCGACAAACGGGTGTGCGTATGAAGATGAACGAATTGTTTTTCCATGCCGCCACAATAGCAAAATTTACCCCCGTGCCGCAACCAGATATTTACCAAAATGCAGATTTTTTTATTGACAGGAATTTATAAACAGTCCTGACCACGATGCGCACAAAATTTTAATTCAGAACTTTGGTATTTGAACCGTAAAAAAACGGGGCTGATGCCCCGTTTTTTCAATGCAATTTGCCACAGCAATGCTTGTATTTTAACCCAGAACCGCATGGGCAGGGCGCATTACGACGCGCATCCATACCGGCGGCCTGATTCAGTTCCGCATCATGCTGGGCACGCTGTTGTTCAGTCGCATCAACATCCGCGCGCGTCAATTCCATACGCGATATATACGACACAGACATCAGTTTGAAATTATTGATTGTATTCTTGAACAAATCCAACGCTTCGCGTTTGTATTCATACAACGGATTTTTCTGGGCATACCCACGCAGACCAATCGCCGTCTGCAAATAATCCATCTGTTGCAAGTGGCGTTTCCACACCGCGTCCAATGCACCCAACATCATCTGGCGCGATGCCATCTGCATCAATTCTGGGCCATACTTTTGCGCTTGGGCATCATAACGACGCATTGCCAATGAATGCAAGATGTCATATGCCGTGCGTTCTGTGATATTTTCGTCGGTTTTCCACTTTTCAATATCGGTGATATCCAACGCAAATGCACGCAACATCGCATCATGAATGCCCGCGGTATTCCAATCCATCGGATTAGATTTTTCTGGAATATTATTTTCGCAAATCATTTCTACGACATCGCCAATCATTTCACGTGCCAGCGGGGCTAAATCTTCGCTGGTCATCAAATCATCGCGCTGTTTATACACAACACCACGTTGTTCATTCATAACGTTGTCATATTTCAGCAACTCTTTACGCGCTTCAAAGTATCTGGCCTCGACACGTTTCTGTGCCTTTTCCAACGCCTTGGTAATCCATGGGTGGGTAATTGCTTCGCCCGTCTTTAACCCCAACGTGGTCAGCATACCATCCAAGCGCGCCGCGCCAAATATACGCATCAAATCGTCGTCCAATGCCAAAAAGAACTTAGAATCCCCTGGGTCACCCTGACGACCACTGCGTCCGCGCAACTGGTTATCAATACGACGTGATTCGTGACGTTCCGTACCAATCACATACAAACCACCCGCGTCCAGAACTAACTTTTTGTTTTTCTCGATACGGTCATAAATTTCTTTTTTCTTTTCTTCGAAATCAGGCGCATCTGCATCCAGTTCTGCAATCAAATCTTCGGCATTACCGCCCAGTTTAATATCAGTCCCACGACCTGCCATATTCGTTGCGATGGTAACCGCCCCTGGGGCACCGGCCTGCGCAACAATCTTGGCCTCGGATTCATGATGTTTGGCATTCAGAACTGCCGGATTGATATTCAGTTTCTTGCGCACAATTGCCGCCAGTTCTTCGGATTTTTCAATCGATACTGTACCAACCAGAACTGGCTGTTTGCGTGCCATACAATCCTGAATCTGTTTGATAATTGCGTCGTATTTTTCTTCCTTGTTGCGATAGATTTCGTCGTGATGATCAATACGCGCAACCGGACGGTTTGTTGGAATTGACACCACGCGCAACTTATAGATTTCTTCAAATTCGGCGGCCTCGGTCATAGCGGTACCGGTCATACCCGCCAATGTTTCATACAAACGGAACAGATTCTGGTATGAAATACTGGACACGGTCTGATTTTCTGGCTGAACCTGAACATGTTCTTTTGCCTCTATCGCCTGATGCAGCCCTTTGCCGAAACGACGTCCAGTCATAACACGGCCGGTAAATTCATCAACAATCAAGATTTCGCCATCACGGACAACATAGTTCACGTTTTTCTGGTACAAATGATGCGCCAACAACGATTGCTGAATATGCATAACCAGCGGCGCATTTTCAGATGCATACAAGTTGTCGCCCACCAACAGACCTGCGTCCTTTAACATACGCGTAATCGTATCAACCCCAGATTCCGTCAGGGTAACATGACGGTCTTTTTCGTCTTTCTTGTAATCAGATGGATTTAATCGTGCAACCACCGCATCGACCTGTGTGTACAGTTCACTGGTATCTTCGGCAGGGCCGGAAATAATCAGCGGGGTGCGTGCTTCGTCAATCAGAATACTGTCCACTTCGTCAACAATGGCAAAGAACAGCGGACGCAAAACCTGTTGTGCCTTGGAAAACTTCATATTATCGCGCAGATAATCAAAACCCAATTCAGAATTAGTCACATATGTAATATCACACGCATATGCCGCACGACGTTCGTCATCGGTCATATCGTGCTGAATTGTCCCAATGGTCAACCCCAAGAAACGATATATCTGACCCATCCAAGCTGCGTCACGTGACGCCAAATAATCGTTAACCGTAATCAGATGCGCGCCCTTGCCATACAGTGCTTTCAAGAACAACGCCAATGTGGCGACCAACGTTTTACCTTCGCCAGTTTTCATTTCGGCAATTTGTCCACCGGTCAGAACCATACCACCAATCATCTGGACATTGAAATGACGCAATCCAATTGTACGCACAGATGCCTCGCGCACCAATGCGAACGCATCGGGCAGAATGTTTTTTTCTTTTTCGCCATTTTGCAAACGTTTGCGCAATTCCTGCGTTTGTTCGCGCAACTGTTCATCGGTCATGGCGTGATATTTTGGTTCTAAATCATTTATCAACGACACTGTTTTATCATAAGATTTTACCAATCGGTCGTTGGCCGAACCCAATACTTTTGTGATAATATTTTTTAACATAACTTTCCCTTGTCTTTTTCCCCAGATTTATAGCAATTTTGTACCTTGCGGTCAAGATACTTTATGATATAATGCGGTAAAGAAAACAAAACAAGTGGCAGTGGTAATTTTTTCCTAAAATTACCGAATTTGGGGGGATTTTTTATGCGTGAACCAGTACAGAATTTGAACACATCCAACATCACTAGCGAGGTTTTTGTCATCGCACCAACACAGATTGAATATATCGCCCAGATTTTTGCCGACAGCGTGGCTGACGCCATGAATATGCGCACATTTGCGCCAAAAATTCGTCAAATTGCGTCCCAGTCATTGCGCACGGCATTGTCGGCGGCCCGTCACAGTGGCGAAAAACGCTGATTTCGACGCGGGCAGGGTGCTTGCTTTTTGTCCGCCACATGCTCTGTTTACTTGGCACTATCAGCGCGTGTGTCGCCTGCGGACTGCGTCCTTGCCGCATCCTGCGCTTCGCTTGGATTCATTGCGAGCGCAGCGCGGCAATCCAGTAAATAATGTTGCGCGCAGCGCATTCTTATGTGTCGCCAGAGTACTGGGGCCTTGCCGCATCCTTTTTTACTTGGCACCACTAGCACCCTTGTCATTGCGAGTGTAACGAAGCAATCCAGTTTATAATGCCGCGCCATTCGGCGCGCATCTATTATCTATTCTCTAAAAAACGCACACGCTTGACAAACTGTATTTTAGTCCTATAATCACAAAAAAACAGGAAACAAAATGGTAAAAAAATTAACTGACGCAGAAATGCAGCAATTATTCGGCGCAAACCATTCAGGGCTGATTTATTACAACTATGATTTAGAATGCTGGAACACCAACACACTGAACAACACCGGCATCCCACAACAGCAAGAAATCGATACCGCGCGCGCCCAAGTATTGCACCAAAACACGACCATTTACCCAGGGATTCGCATGAGAAACTGTGATTTGGTCGCCATGGCTGTCATGCAGACAGATCCATATTTTATGCCAGAAATTGGTCGTGCAATTCAAAACCCAAAATATGTTCGCGACGGCAAAACAGTTGCCGGCACGCTGGTATGGCGCAACATATACACAGGGGAATTAAATTTACCCAGTGTTGGGTGGCTGGTTTCGGGCAACTTCAAGTTTGCCGCCACCGCCGTCCAAGAAGCCGCAAATTCATTCCTGTTGCTGGCGATTCAACGATTGCGCGA
>UROD01000007.1 GCA_900549365.1 uncultured Rickettsiales bacterium
CAACCCAAACAGCAATGGGAACAACATTGTTGCAACCATTAACACTTGCGCGGCACCAAACCCAAAAATTGAATGACGCAATGTCCACAAACGCTTCATATTTATGTTCAATCCCATTGTGAACCACAGGAACATTATTCCCAAATCACCCAACAGCGTCCACGTATCCGTTAAATGGAACAAATTCAAAACATATGGCCCAGATACAACACCTGCGAATAAAAATGCAACCAACGCACCAATTCGCGCCACACGTAAAAATGCAACCAGTGCAAAAACCACCGCAACAAACGCTAGTAATGTCAGGGACATTGTCATGATACTCTCTCTCCTCTATACTCAATACGAATTATATCAAATCGTGTGCCAGTTGTAAAAATATTTCAGGTGATAATTCTTCGGCGCGTTCAGTACCTGTTAAATGATATTTTGCCCAATCAACATTCGATATGATACCGCGTATCATCTTGCGACGCTGGCCGAATAATTTCGCTGTGATTTGTTCCAGTTTTTTAACATCACCCACCGCACGGATTTTGTCCGCATTTGGAATAACCGACACAACCGCCGACTGGACACGTGGACGCGGAACAAACGCCGTATTCGGTACGACAAACAAAATTTTTGCGTCGGCAACCAATGATGTCAACACGGCCAATCTGCCATATTGTGTATCGCCAACGTGCGCTGTGATACGTTGCGCCACCTCGCGCTGGAACATCAATGTCATGGATTTTATTGGCGTGCCAGACGCCACCGCAATCAGCCAACGCGTAAATAATTCAGTTCCCACATTATACGGCAAATTTGCGCATATTGCATATTCGCCCAGCCCTAAATCCGCCGTATCAACGCGCAAAGCATCGCCATACACAACCGTCAAACGGCCCGCCGATGCGGCAACAACCCCATCAAGAATTGGTTTGGTTGCGGTATCTTTTTCAATCGCAATAACGCGACGTGCGCCCGCCATCAATAATGCACGCGTCAATCCCGCAGGCCCAGGGCCAATTTCCATAACATCTGTATTTTGTATATCAGGAACACTGCGCGCAATACGCCCCGTCAGATTCAAATCAAACAAAAAATTCTGACCAAACTGCTTTTTAGGTTCCAGCCCCGCTGCACGCATCATTTCGGCGACAGGTGGCAAATTTTCAACCGTCATCATATTGCTTTACGCCCCCCAAACGCCAATGACAATGTACCATCGTCTAAATAATCCAAATCGCCCCCCAATGGCACGCCCGACGCCAATTCTGTGAATCGCACGTTTGATACATCTGTTAAAACAGACATGATATAATGTTGGGTGGTTTTCCCCTCGACCGTGTTGGGTAATGCAAAGATAATTTCAGTTATATTTTCGTCGCGAATACGCGCAGGCAGATTTGCAATATTCAAATCGTCTGGGGTCATGCCATTTGCACCCGACAGCAACCCACCAATTATATGATAACGACCGTGGAATACCGCGGATTTTTCAAGTGTCCAAACGTCCGACAAATCGCGCACTATGCACAACGTGCCATTTGCCCGCGATGCGTCACGACAATATTCGCATTTTCCCGCCCCCCTGTCGGTCAAGACACCGCAATTTGGGCACGGCGCAACATTTTCCACCGCATCAGTGATTGCCGCCGCCAACATTTCTGCGCGACCTGTTTTATCCTGCAACAGTGCCAGCGCAATACGTTGACCACCACGTGCGCCAACACGTGGCAAACGCGCAAATTGTTTAATCAACTTTTCTATTTTCTGGTTCATGATACCAACCAATTTAATCAATGAAATACATAACTGTCAATGCCCGCGTTTGTTGCGCGATTACGCAATTCGGTTGCGGCGGCGTCCGTAATGCCGTTTGCGCGTACGCGGAACATACCATTTGATGCCTGCTCTATTGTGGCAACAACACCCAGTTTATTTTTAACATTTGCCACCTGTTTTGCGGCCGCATCGCGTGATGAAAATGCCCCAAATTGAACCCCTGCCCCACCACGAGAAACAGACGGCGCATTATATGTTGGCGCAGCCGCGGTCGTTGCCGCGTTATATGCTGCCGCAAATGTTGGTGCGGTGGCGACCGGTGCAACATGCGACGATTGCGAGGCAATGGGGGTGACGGGTGTCGTACGCTCAATCGGGGCGGAATTATTTTTTGTCATTTCAAAACCACGATTTAGCAATTGTGTTGCGACCGCGGCACGAACATCCTTGTTTTCTGCGCCCAAAACCACCGCCATCAAATGCGTACCACCACGGTTTGCCGTTGCAACCAATGAATAGCGCGATTTGTTTGTAAATCCGGTTTTCATACCATCACAACCCGCATATGTCCCCAACAGACGATTTCCATTTGTGTATGTTTTGCCATTATATGTCCACGTCTTGATTCCAAAGTATTTCCAATATTGCGGGAAATGTTTATACACCGCCATCGACAGCAATGCAATGTCACGCGCGGTTGACATATGGTCATCGTTCGGCAGGCCAGATGAATTTTCAAAATTTGTATTTTTCAGTCCGATTTCATTTGCGACACGGGTCATCATGTCGGCAAAGTTTCCTTCTTTGCCGCCCTTTAAGTTTTCGGCCAATACGCGGGCAACGTCATTCGCACTCATTACTGTGACGGCCTTTATCGCATCTTCGACGGTAATTTTGCTGCCCGCTAACAAGCCCAATTTCACAGGGGACGCCGCCGCCGCATAATTTGACACAATCAGATAATCATCCAAATGCAAGCGGCCGTGTTCCAGCGCATCAAACGTTAAATAAACCGTCATAATCTTGGTCAACGATGCGGGGTAATTCAACTGATTTGCATTTTCTTTGATTAAAATCTGACCTGTGTCCATATTTGCAACCAGTGCCGCACGATACTGTGCCGCGTGCGACGCACTACACATCATTACACACAGCAAAAATATGGATACAACCATTCTTCTCATAATCAGAATGTTAGTAAAAATCGCATAGTCAGGTCAACAATAATAAGCACAAAAGAAACGCCCAAACGGGCGTTTTTTAATTCAATGTACGTAAACTGATTTTATCGCCATCAACGATAACCAGATGCCCAGATGTTATGCCAAATGCGCGCGCAGCATTAAATGCATCGCGCTGACCGAATAATGATTCATCACATATTGGACATACGCCACGCGACAAACACAATTGGTTTGCAATTACATCTTCGCGACATACAGCAATAATCGGCATATCTGGTTTACGACAAGAAATCTGGGTTGCAGCAACGGTGTCGCGCGCAAACACCACAATCGCCGACGCCCGATTCAAATACGCCATAGACGCCACAGACCGCGACCAATCGTTTTCAGGAATATTTTCAATGCGTGACCAGTCATATGAATTTGCAATTGCGTCATAGTCCGCGTATGTCACAATTTTTGCCATTGTTTCAATCACGTTTACCGGATTGATGCCGATTGTCGTTTCTTCGGATGTCATGGTTGAATCCGCACGCAAATATGCCGCATTGGCAACGTCACTGATTTCGGCACGGGTTGGAAATTCACTGTTCACCATTGTGCCCAACATTTGGGTTGCCATAATAACTGGGCGGTTCAATGTACGGCACGTGCGAATGATATGGCGCGAAATCGCAGGCACAGTTTCAAATGGTACTTCGACCGCCAAATCACCACGCGCAATCATAATGCCGTCGGCCACCGATGCAATTTCCGCAATACGGTCAACCGCGTTTGGACGTTCGATTTTTGCAATTATTTTTATCGGGTGCGATGTGCGTGCAGTAATGAAATCGCGAACCTCTGCCACATCTTCGGGACGCTGGACAAACGATATTGCAACCCAATCTGGTTTTTTGGTAATTGCGTATTCCAAGTCATTTTTATCCTTGGGCGTCAGGACCGATGTTGCGACATCAGTATCCGGCAAGTTAAATCCGCGACGCGACCAGATTTCATCACCACGCACAACCGTTGCAATGATTTTTCCAGTTTCAACGCCCGTTACGCGCATTTCAATTTTACCATCGTTTAACAAAATTCTGTCGCCGACATTCAGTGATTTCATCACGTCGTCGTGCGGTAATTGGACACGTGTGCTGTCCCCTGGGGTTGGGTCATTGTCAAATGTAAATGTTTGTCCGATTTTCAATGGATATTTATCTTCGGTTGCAAAATTACCGATACGATGTTTTGGCCCCTGCAAGTCAACCAAGACCGCAACATGCAACCCACAATCACGCGCCGTACGACGAATTAAATCGATTTTTTCACCCTGAACATCACCGGTGTCATGACTGAAATTTATACGACAAACATTCACACCCGCCAAGAACATACCGCGCAGGGTTTCAGCGTCTTCGCATTTTGGACCAATTGATGCTGTAATTTTTGTAAATTTATTCATATTTTTCCGCTTTTTGTTTTCTTTCGTTTTCCTTGATTTTTACGAATTATGCTATATCATAAAAAGCACTAAGAGACAAGGGGAAAACAAGTATGAAAAACGCAAATCACGGTGCAATTGACAATCAACAGTTGCTGACCATTATTCAACGTATTGAAAAATTAAACGAAGATTCCGCAGCAATTGCGGCTGATATCAAAGAGATTTTTAGCGAGGCAAAATCCGCCGGATTTGACCCAAAATATATTCGCCAGATGATACGTTTACGCAAACTGGACCCAGATGAATTAGACGAAGCGGACGAATTGACCCAAATGTACCGCAGCGCGTTGGGATTGTAATGAAACGCTTTACCAAAACGGTTGAAAATTTTGTATGCGCCCACTGTGGCGCGCACGTTCGGGGCAATGGTTATACAAATCATTGCCCTGTGTGTTTATGGTCGCGCCATGTGGACAATACGCCGGGCGACCGCGCGGCAACCTGTGGCGGTATGATGCGTCCAATCGCTGTGCAACCTGATGGTGCGCGATTTATAATTACGCACCAATGCGAAAAATGTGGCAAGACAATACGTCAGCACACAACCGACGACGATAATATAGACGAAATAATACGGCTGAGTGCGGATAACAGTTTTGTTTTCGGCAAATAAAAATCCCCCGAATGGGGGATTCCTTATTTTTTATGTTTTACTGCCGCCGCAATAAATGCGTTAAACATTGGGTGGCCAGTAAATGGGCTGGACTGAAATTCTGGGTGGAATTGACCCGCAACAAAAAACGGATGGTTTGGTAATTCCACAATTTCAGGCAAACGGCCGTCTGGACTGCGCCCAGATATAATCATACCCGCATCTGCAAACCGTTTTTCAAAAGATATGTCCATTTCATAGCGATGACGATGGCGTTCTGATATTTTATCTGTGCCGTAAATTTGTGCGGCGCGTGTATTCAGCGCAATCACGCATGGATATGCCCCCAAACGCAATGTTCCGCCCATATCACCCGTGTGATCTGGCATAATATTTATAACAGGTGTACAATTCGCATCAAATTCTGTGGAATTTGCATTTTTTATCCCCAGTACGTTTCGCGCAAATTCTATTACCGCAACCTGCATACCCAAACAAATCCCCATATACGGTGTGCCCGTTGTTCTGGCATAATGTGCGGCGGCGATTTTACCGTCAACCCCGCGCGCACCAAAGCCACCAGGGACAAGTACGCCATCAACGTCCGCACAATCCGACGGCGAAAATGTTTCGGCATTTATTTTCTTTAACACGACATGCACATTATTTTGAATACCCGCATGGAATAGTGCCGCATTCAGTGACTTGTACGCATCAGGCACGTCAAAATATTTTCCGACAATGCCAATCTGCACAGTCGGCAAATCCGCCGCCAGATAATTTGATATGCGTTCAAATCGGGTCATATCACCCGCACGATTTTCCAAACCAAAATGTTCTGCAATAATGTCAAAGACATTCTGGGCATCGTATGCCAATGGAATCTTGTAAATATTATCAACATCAATTCCACTGATTACATTTTTGGCGGGCATATTACAAAACATACCGATTTTTGCGCGTTCGTCCGCAGTCAACATGCGCGGTGTGCGCACAATCAGCATATCCGCCTGAATCCCGTTTTCCAACAGACGACGCACAGACATCTGGGTTGGTTTGGTTTTCAGTTCGCCACTCTGTTCCAAATATGGGGCAAGTGTTAAATGCACAAACATAACATTGCGGCGACCGACATCATTTGCAAACTGGCGAATGGATTCCAAGAATATTTTCCCCTCTATATCGCCGACCGTGCCACCAATTTCACATACGACAAAATCAGTATCGGTTGGCGCAGCAATATATTCTTTTATTCGATTACTGACGTGCGGAATCATTTGCACCGTCGCCCCCAGATAATCGCCACGGCGTTCGGCATTCAGCACGTCCCAATAAATGCGCCCGCCCGAAACAGAATCATCGCGCGACAGTTGCACACCCAAGAATCGTTCGTAATAGCCCAAGTCCAAATCTGTTTCGAACCCGTCGTGGGTGACATACACTTCGCCATGCTGGAACGGCGACATGGTCCCAGGATCAACATTCAAATACGGATCAAATTTTCGCGCATGCACAGTATAACCGCGCGATTGAAGAAGAGCGCCACAACCTGCCGCTGCGACGCCCTTGCCTAAACTGGATACAACACCACCGGTGATGAATATATATTTCGCCATAAGATTTGCCCCCTTATGGGCTTTTATCATACGAAATTTATCATTGCGACGCAACGAAATAAATTCCTATAATTTGGTTATGCAACGATTTATTGAAAATCAATCCCAGAACATGTTCTTGTGGACGCCGTTTTTGGTGGCGATGGGTTGTGCATTGTATTTTTCGCTAAACACAGAACCCAGCAATTTTGTAATCGGGGCACTGTGCATAATATTTATTGCGGGATTATTCTTACGCAAATCTATTATTGCGCGGGCGGTTGCATTATTTATCTTTGGTGTACTGTATGCAGCGGCATATACGCATATTTTGGCAACACCACAAATCACACGCGACATTCGCAACCGAACAATTGTTGGCGTGGTAAAAAACATAGATTACACCGATGCTAAAACCCGCCTGAGCATTCAGACCGACGGCAAGTATATTGATACCACTGGCATGCCCATTGTGCGCCTGTCGATATCAGATGCAGATGCAATAAATATTGGCGACACTGTTCAAGCGACGGTCAATCTGTACCAGCCAAACGCCCCATATGCCAGCGGCGCGTTTAACTATGCGCGATGGGCATATTTTAATCATCTGACCGCGACGGGCTATATCAAGGATTACGACATCATATCACACGGTCGCCCGCACAATATGAATACCTTGCGCGATGTGATTCACAATAAATCAAATTCGTTCTTGGTTGACAGTTTGGTATTAGGGTACAAGAATGCCGTCCCGCGCAGCGACAGTCCGACATGGACATCAACCGGCGTCGGTCACGTATGGTCAATCAGTGGTTTTCACATGACACTGGTTGGCGGGTGGCTGTTTGCATTGTTCTATTCAATATTTCGATTGATTGCGCCAATTACGCGACGTATGCCCGCGCGCATGCCAGCAACAATTTGCGCGTGGTTGGGGCTGATTTTATATCTGTTCCTGTCGGGATGCGACGTGGCGACCATGCGCGCGTTTCTGATGACTACGCTGATATTTGCCGCCGTGGTATTTGGGCGCAGTGCAATATCACTGCGCAATGTTTGCGTTGCAATGTGGGCTATCATTTTGATAAATCCACACTATGTTATGCAGGCCGGTTTTCAATTATCATTTGCGGCAATATTTGGACTGATTTGGTTCTGGGGCGTGATAAAACCCAAAATGCCAGAAAATAAAATTTTGAAAGTTTTATGCACGGCTGCGCTGACATCAATAATCGCAACCGTATTTACCGCGCCGTTTGTAATTGCACACTTTGGTACATTTCCGCTGTACAGTTTGATTGGCAATCTGGTGCTGTTGCCGATATTTTCGATTGCGATTATGCCACTGGTTATTGTGGGGACATTTACCGCAATGCTGGGGTGGCATGCGCCACTGACATTGGCAACGATGATTTATAACACAGGCCTGCGTATTGCGCACATAATTACAGATTTACCGTATGCCAGTTTGCCAATGCCGAATATGCCGAACGCCGCATTGATTATATTTATTGTTGCAGGGTGCGCGCTGATGTTTATCTGTGGCGTGCGTCGACGCGTGAATTATATATCAGCGGGTATAATTGCAATTATTGGTGTGAGGGTTGTTTACGCAACACCACGACCTGTATTCTATGCAACCAATGACCATGAATTGGTTGGATTTGTTGAAAATGGAAAATTGAAGTTTAACAAATCACGCGCATCAAATCATTACTTTGCATTTGATACATGGAAACAAATAAATGGCGAATCCGCCAGCACCCCAAATCCGCGCTATGTGCACGCAGGCGGCGTCTACACGTATCGCGCGCCAAAATTTACACTGGTATATATTCAGAAATTTGTGCCACTGATGAACAATATTGTTTCGCTGTGTAATGATAACAAAATTGATTATATCGTATCATATTTCAATATTGATGCACCAAAATGCACACACAAAATTTTGCACGATGGCGGTATTATGATTTACCCATCAGGACGGGTTAAATATCTGAATGCGATGCGTCCGTGGAATAATCCGCAGAAATAAAATACAGACCAGACGCCGGTGCGGTTGGCCCCGCGGCACTGCGATTGCATGCCGCAAAAATTTCATCAATATCGTACGGTTTACCCAGACCGATTTCCACCAATGTACCAACCATATTTCGTACCTGATGATGCAAAAACGAACGCGCAGAAAATTCAAAAATCACATCGTCGCCGTCGGTAATAATATTGCATGCGTCCAATGTTTTTATCGGGCTTTTTGCCTGACACTGGGTGGCGCGAAAACTGGTAAAATCGTGATGACCAATCAGGTGCGTCGCCGCATCGCGCATTGCATCAATATTTAATTTACGCGGAACCCACCATACGCGATTTTTGTTCAGTACCGGCGCGGCGCGACGATTTAATACCACATAGCGATAATGGCGCGCCGTGCAATCAAAGCGCGCGTTAAAATCGTCCGCCACCACGTCACACGACAATATCACAACAGGTTTTTCCGCCAGATAGAAATTCACCGCACGCATAACAGTATTGGCATCAAATGTGCCGTCTAAATCAAAATGCGCAACCATACCCAAGGCATGCACACCCGCATCGGTACGTCCCGCTGCAACAATATCAGGCCGCACACCACAAAAAGCGTAAATCGCATCACGCAAGATAGATTGCACAGATGGACCTTGGCGGTTTTCTTGCCAGCCAATTAAATCTGTACCATCGTATTCAAGTGTTATGCGAAATCGTGTCATTTTGTGTTATTTTGTTTTTTGTTTATCTGCATATATTTTTGCGTATTTGAAATGACGACAACTGTCGTAAAAGTTCACCATTTTTGGACTCTTCCATCCCATACGCACCATCAACGGACGATAGCACGCATGCCATACATACGTTGTTGCAAAATGTTTGCAAAATTGACATATACGCGGGAAATCGGTGTTATGTCTGGTGTTGTATGAACATGGTTTATTATCTTCGCCCAATTCCATATTATTCCCCTATTTTTATTTCTGCACCACGCAGGCCGTTTGTAAAACTTTTCCAATCCATCGGCTTTTTGCCGGCCGGTTGAATCTGTAATATTTCCAATTCACCATTTGGCGCAATGCGTGTACGCAGAATCTTGACATCTGTGCCATTGATTTTTGTGCGCCCCGCCCCCAGTGCGCGAATCTGGTTATGTATCGCACGCGCGCCACGCGACCAATCAATAACTTCGTCCGCACCCGTCCATTTACGAGTAAACGTTGGCGTGCCGGTCTGCGCCACGGGCGTATATGCCGCAGGATTTGATAAATATTCAATCAGCATTTCCGTACCAATTTCTGACACGCGATTTTCAATATCATCATTGGTATCATTGTCGCCAATATCAAACGCACGTCGCATATATACATCGCCCGCATCCATTTCAGCGGTTATTTGCATTAAACACACCGCACTGTGCGCATCGCCATTATAAATTGCGGTTTTAATTGGCGACGCCCCGCGATATTTTGGCAATGCGCTTGGGTGAATATTTATACACGGTGCAGACGATAAAACATTATCGCGCAATATCACGCCATACGACACAACAACAACCATATCTGGTGTAAAATTATATTCAGACGCACGATTATATACAGGAATGTTTTTTGATTCCGCCCACACGTGCACCGGCGATTTGGTCAACACTTGTTTACGACCAATGGGCTTTGGCCCGCGCGTGAACACCGCCAAGATTTAATGACCCGCGTTATAAATTGCGTCAAACATCGGAACAACAAATGCCGGTGTTCCCATCAATACCAGTTTCATGCTTTGTGCTTCCTTACCTTGCGCATAACCATTTCGCGACGCACCGGCGTCAAGTAATCAATAAACAATATACCGTCCAAATGATCTGTTTCATGTTGAACAATTCGCGCCGGCAGGCCGGACATTTCCGCCCCCTGGGACGCGCCATTTTCGTCTGTCCATTCAACCACGACCGATGCAGGACGCGTAACATTTGCATACACCGGCAGATTGTCAGGCCCCAGCACGGACAAACACCCCTCTTCCATGGTGCAGGTATCCGCACTGCGCGAAACGATTTTTGGATTTATCATTTTGAACACCTGTTCGGTATCAGGATTCATCATGACCAAGAAACGCTGTAACATACCAACCTGTGGCGCGGCCAGACCGACGCCCGATTGGTCACGCATCATGCCAATCATTTCGTCCATAGCATTCAGTATTTCCGGTGTGATTTTGGTAATTGGTGCGCATTTTTCACGCAAAACCAAATCCCCGCAAAGTTTCATTTGCAATTTATTCATCTTTATATTCCAATGCGATTTTTTTATTAGTTGTTATACCACTTTTTTCTTTGATTCTGTCGAACAATCTGGACATATTTCCGCGTCCATCGGTCAGTTGCCCGCGCGCATTGTTATATGTCTTCATTGCGGATTCTATACTTTTGCCGACCGCGTTAAAGTTATCAATAAACCCAGAATATTTTTCATACAAATCATTGACCAGCGCAATAACCTCGGTCACATTCTTGTTCTGTTTGTCCATCTTTAACAACAGTTCCACGGTTTTCAGCATCGGGAACAACAGCGACGATGTGATAATCGCGACGTTTTTGTTTTGCGCACTGGAATACAGTTCTGGCTTTCTGCGCATTGCCAAAACATACGCGGATTCCAATGGCATAAACATAAACACATAATCCAGACCAGAATCTTTGACCTTTTTCTGGTAATCTTTGTCGGACAGTTCGTTTATGTGTGCCTCGGTCGCGGCGACAAAATCCTTGGCATACTTTTCACGTTCTTCGTCGGTTTCGGCATTTTCGTATTGCAGATAACTTTCCATAGAAACCTTGGAATCAATGATAATACGGCGATTCCCCGGCAGATTCACAATAAAATCAGGTCGAATATTTTTTCCATCGTCGACACGGGTAAATTCTTCCTTGGTGTAATCAACACCTTCGACAAAGCCCAGCATTTCCAGAATATTTTCCAGATACATTTCGCCCCAGCAGCCCTGACTCTTTTTATTTTTCAAAGCATTGGCCAGATTGGTTGCCTCTTGCTGTAATGACTCGCTTTTATTCAGCATATTCTTGATTTGTTCATCTATGCTGGTTTTGTTTTCCGTCGTGGTCTTTAACATTTCCGTGACTTTTTGTTCAAAGCCCTCTTTTAATGCCTTCATTTCATTCTGGACGGGGGTCAGCACGATTTTCTGGGTTTCTGTGACAGATTCTTTTTGTTTTTCAATCAATTCACTGGAAATTGCCTTGAAATCATTCAACATTTTTTCGCGAATATGCGTCAGGGTTTCAACCTCTTGCTTTTTTTCGGCGGCACTCTGTTGTAATGCACTGTTTTCAGCGCGCATGCGTTCAATTTCGCCGCGCTGTTGCTGTAACAGGGCCTTTAATTGTGCAACCTCTATACGGCTGTCATCGGGGTGTTTGGCAAGCAATGCCGTGACCAATGACCCCAGTATGCCCCCAACCGTAACCCCAACGAAAAAAGCAATAAAGTCCATACGGAAACCTCTTTTCGGGGATTATACAATAAAAAAACCAAATAGCAAGCCAGCCGCACTATTTACCGCGGCGTTTGGCTTTTTTGGGGGAATGCACGTCCAAGATTTTCTGTTGCAATTCCAGAATTTGGGTTTCGCGGTTCTTGATTGTTTCCAGTAATCGATTATTTTCCAATCGCAATGCGTCTAAATCATGACGACGCAGAACAATTTCACTGGTCAGGCGGCGCGTTTTACGACGCGACAGCAATATACTTATCAACGCACCAATCAATGCGCATGTGATACCCACCGAAAAATCATATAAAAAATCCGTTATAACCATGTGTGGATTATAACGGTTTTATTTGCATTGTGCCCTAGGCATGTTTTCGCAGGCCTGTTTTGGCATCAACCCATACTTGTTCGGCGGCAATTTCCATCAATGGCATATCAGATGGGCTGTCCGAATAACTGCGCACGACGCGCGGTATGATTTTGTTTTTTGATGCCCATGTGTCCAGCGCGACAACCTTGTTCCGGCCCCAGCACAGGAATTTATATTTCCACGGGGCGGCCGCGTCCATTTGCGATGTCAGCACCGCATCAAATTTAATATCACGCACCAGTTGTGGGACAAGGTAATCCGCACTGGCCGAAATCAGAACCACCTTGCGCCCCGCCGCGCGTTCGGCGGCAACCTGTTCGCGGGCCCAGCCAAAACGTTCCATTTTATGCTGTTTAATAAAATCAGGGGCAAATTTTTTCACCATATCTGCGGTTAAAAAGCGACGCATTTTTTCGCGCCACCAAACGCCCGCGGGGTTAAACATACGCACAATCGCCGCAACGCCCATCAATGGCAAAAACAACCATGGACGCACAGAATGGCGAAAGCAATAGCGACCAAATTCCACATTTGAATCACGCGCCGACAACGTGCCATCAAAATCAAAAACAACAACATCTTGTTTCATCAACATATACAAATCCTTTTGATATTTCGCGCGTATTATAACAATCTTTTGCTTGCACCGCAAATTTTATATTGTTATCATGGGATTGTTGTCACGGACAGATGACAACGGGGTTTAGCGACCCTTTCTTGTACGCAGGCATACATGCGTGATGGTATGCGTTTCTATCTCCAGCCACTGGGTTGGAGGGCGTGGAAATATTTTGAATACCACCACTATTTACAAGATAGTCGCTAACCTCCAACCGCCTTTGCTTTGTCGGCGGTTTTTCAGTCGTGAAAAACAAGGAGGTTAGAATGAAAAAACTAATATTAGTCAGTACAGCCGTATCACTAGGCACTGCCCCATCATACGGGGCCCAGAACTGTTGTGCGGGGTGTTCGCATAACATTAGTCAAACAGAATGTACAAAAAACTGTTGCGACCCATTGAATGGGACACGTGAAACTAATTTGGGCAATGGGGTGATACTTGTAGAAACTTTCAGGACAGATGTGGAATGTGCTATCACCCCAGATGAACAAAACATGGTCGAATGCCACGTGTCCGAAGATTACATATGTGATGTCAATTATTATGGAAATCCAAATTTCTCAGACCCAACTTGCACCCGATGCCCATCGGGAGGACAAACCACCGGCACCGGTGCAACAACCGTCACCCAATGTTATGTAAATAGTGGTTCTGACCACACGGGGACATTTAGTTATACACAAGCATGCTATTACAGCAACTAAAAAACGGGGCAAAGCCCCGTCTTTTATTTGTTGCGTGCCAGACGGCGACGCGCACGTTCTATCAAGAAGAACAATGCAGGCGTCAGTGTGAATGTGAATATCAAACTGGCCAACATACCACCAATCATAACCGCAGCCATTGCGACCTTCATACCGTCGGCCGACCACAACTGGGGCACCATACCGGTGATAACCGCGATTGATGTCATCAACACCATATAACGTTTATCGTTCAGTTCTGTCCACAGGGCGGATTTGGCATCTTCGCCATTTTTAACACGCGCGATTGTTGGTTCCAGCACCAGAATATTATTATTCACCACCAGACCGACCAACATAACGAATGCCAACATAGCACCAACGTTCATGGACGCACCCGACAAGAACAGCATCACAAACACGCCCGCGAACGATGTCAAAATTGACGTCGCGATTGTGAATGGGTGCGCCAGCGAGTTCATAATCGCCGCCAGCAACATAAAGGTCAACACGGTTGCCAAGAAAAACGCCTGACCGATTTCGCCGGTTGTTTCGTCCTGAATTTCGGACATACCACCAAATTCAGCACCGTAACCCATGTCCCAATCAATGTTTTTCAATGCGGACTGAATTTTTGCCTGAACCGGTCCCAGTGTTGATTTACCAATATTGATATCAATTTCGGTAATTCTGTTTTTATCCAAACGGCTGATGTTCGGTGTCGCGGTGGTGTTTTCAATTTTACCCAGCGACGACAACGCAACCATGCCCTTTTGCGAGTTCACGTACACATTGTCAAACATTTCAGCGGTCTTGAATGGTTTTGCAAATTCCAAAATAATTGGATATTCTTCACCCGCTTCTTTGTATTTGTAATCGTCGTTACCAAACAATGCCGTACGCAACGTAGAGCCAGCATATGAATTTTTTACCCCCCAGAAATTCATTTTGTTTTCATCAGGAATAAATTTAATTTCATTGCCTGGGGTCTGCTGGGCGCGAACCGCACTTTGCACCTCTGGTATCTGATTTATCAGTTCGATTGCGCGCGTGGCGTATGCTTCGCGTTTTGCATCGTCTTCGCCAGTTATGTTCAAAACCATATCAGACGACAAAGATGATGACATAGACGCACCAGCACGAATCTGGATTTCAACATCTGGAATTGTTGCCAGACGTGGCAACATACGACGCGACAATTCTTTGTCAGACAATCTGCGGTCATCACGGTCAACCAATTCAACCTTGACCTTGATATTTTGCAGACCGCGTTCGCCGATTTTTACAGAAGTTGATTTAACCTCTTTGAAATCACGCAACTGTTCTTCGATTTGCGATGCAATATCACGTGATTTTTCAAATGTTGCGCCCATTGGTGCGCGCGCCGTGATATTGATTTCATTGTTATCTGTTGATGGTGCAAATTCATTACCAACAAACTTTACCAATGACATAGACGCAATAAAGATTGCAACCGCCAGACCGACAACACGCCATGGGTGATTGTACTGCACATCAAACCATTTGTGCAAACGCGCAACCGCCGATGATTCTGTTTGGACTGTTGCCGACTTTTTTACCTTTTTCGGCGCGGTATCAGATGATGTCAGGCGCAAAATTTTTGCAATCATCATTGGTGTCAGCGTGAAACTGAACAGCAATGACAACAGTGTCAAATACACAACCGTTAAACCAAACTGAACCATGAATTGGCCAACAATACCGCCCATAAATGCCAACGGCAAGAACACCACGACGTTTGTTCCGACACCCGCCAGAACAGATACTGCAACCTTTTTCGTACCGTCAATTGCAGCGGTGTCTGGGTCTTTGCCAGCGCGCATTTCTTGCAATGCGGATTCAATCATAATAATTGCGTTTGACACCAATGTACCCAGTGCCGACGAATACGCCAACAACGTCATTGCATTGATTGTAAACCCACTGCCGTCCATAAAGAAGAAGCCCGCAACCAATGACGCAGGAATCACGACACCCGCGATAATTGTTGAACGCCAATTACGTGTAAACGCCAACAAAACCAATACAGTAAATATGATACCCAGAATAATACCGTTGATAGTACTGTTTGTTTCGTCTGCAACCGCGGTTGAAGAATCTGAAATAATTTCCATTGTGGCGGTTGGGAAACGGGTCTGCATATCGGCCTGCAATTCTGGCATTTTTTTACGCAATGCCTGTGAAATCTTGATTGCATTACCATCAGATGCCTTGACCACTGATGCAATAACAACTGGTTCGCCATTATAACGCGCCCCATTTTCAATATCACGCGCTGCGTCTGTAATTGTTGCAATATCAGACAATTTGAAACGTGCACCTTCGGCCGTGGTCAAATGCAGATTTGCAATTTCATCAACAGATGCAAATTCACCAATAAAACGAACGTTCAAAGAATTAGCAGATGTTTCAATTTTGCCCCCTGGGACATTCAGGTTACGCGCCGCCAATGCAGATACAACGTCCATAATCGTCGCACCACGCGCCGCCATCAATTCAGGATTCATTTCAACGCGAATTGCACGTTGTTCACCACCAAATACAGACACACTGGCCACGCCTTTGGTTGCTGTAATTTTATTTGCCAATATGTTATCAACATATTCTTGCAAATCACGCGGCGATGCCCCACGCAAAACAATATCCAACACAGATTCCTGCAATGGATTTAATTTTTCAACAACGGGTTGTTTCAACGCATCTGGGAATTCTGATGACAGTGCGTCGATTTTTGATTTAACCTCGCTGGATTTATCGTTAACATTTACGCCCAGATTAAATTCGGCCATAACGTAACCGCCGTTTTCATATGCTTGGGACGTCAGTTTTTTCAATCCTGCGACCTCTGACATAGCGTCTTCGGCCTTTTTAATAACCTGTGATTCAATTTCTGCGGGTGATGCCCCGGGGTACACGAACGATGCCGTCACCATTGGAAAGTCCAACGACGGTGTGCGTTCAATGTTCATCTTTGGAAACGAAACCAAACCCAATACGACCCACATCAAAACAAACATAACTGTTGTGACGGGTCTGCGAACGAAAAATTTCAACATTTCTTGCCCCTTATCCTTTTATTTGAATTTTTTCACCGTCTGACACGTGTGTCAAAATAACAACATCGCCATCATTCAGCCCAGATGAAACCAGCGCATTATCTGCGTCTTGGCGTGCTATGGATACAGTACGCGCATGCGCAACGCCATCATTTGCCACCATAACAACGCCATTATTTACGGCATATACCGGCACGAAATGACCCGTTGCACGAAATTCTGCATACTGCAAACCGTCCGCGACACCACGTGTGCGCACAATGTGCATACCAGAATCCAAATCAATATTAGGCGACACAGAAATAATCACGCCACCTGCAACATGTTGACCTGCACCAAATTTATGTGCACGACCCGACGCAACGTATGCACGATTGTTTTTTACCGCAATCGGTTCGCGCAATACACCAGATACGCGTTCAATTGTCGTCACCTGAACTGGTACGCCGTCGGTTTCGGAAACACGCGCCGCATTGTAAACCGAACGCGCATTTTCAATACCAATCATTGTAAAACGAAATACCACCCATAAAACCAACGCCACACCAAGACAAATTGACATAATCTTGCGCGCGCGGGGCTGCTTCATCTTGCCCATTAACTGTTGTAACTTTTCCATCTTTATTCACCTAACTTTTCAACTGATTCTGCTGACATCAGAATATTGTACTTTGCATTCAGCAGTGCCATATCCAACTGGTACAGACCCGCAGATACTTCGGCTAATTCAACCGCAGATGTTTGACCGGCCGCAAAACGGTCGCTGGAAATACCATATGCTTTTGCTGCTAAATTACGTGCATTTTCCAAGGTTTTCAAATTACCACGCAGATGATTATACTTGTCAATTGCACGAGTATATTCTTCACTGGTCATTTTTTTTGCCTTGTCTAAATCTTGGTGTGCGGCCTCTGCATTCATGGCCTCGACCGTGGCATTGGCGCGATTAACACCGCCACTGAAAATAGGCACTTGCAAGGCCAAGCCCCAATATGCCGACTGGCTGTTATTACGATTGAACATATTATCAAAATCTTTGTCCATCGCTAAATAACTATAAGAACCAACCGCAGCCAATGTTGGGTATGCCCCTGCGCGTTTTGAACGCGCCTGTTTTTCATACATCGCGACCTGATCCGCCATTGCCTGCAATTTAGGCGTCGTCGTAAATTTGCCAGCGTTTATATCCGCAAATTCCACAGGAAATTCATCTGTCAAATTTATCTCTTCGTCCATATCAATACCCGCCAGAATTTTTAACATTCTGTATGCGGTATCACGATTAAATTCGGCATCAGACAGATTGATTTCTTTGGTTGCAATATCTGATTCTATTTTAACCAAATTGCTGCGATTTGCGCGGCCCGCGGATGTCAAACTCTGTTTTGCGCGACGTGCCGAATCCAAATCTTGTTTTGAAATTTTGACGATTTCATCGGTCATTTTTGCAGTCCAGTAAATATCAACTGCACTGTATTTTATTTCACGACGGGTTGTTTCACGTCCTGATTCCGCCATTTTTATTGCACTGCGCACACTGTCAACAGCGTTACCTATTTTCCCAAATGTGTAAATCGGCTGTGTAATTGTTACACCTGCTGTAAAAATATTGTCTGGAATTTCCAGATGATTACCGTCACTGCCCAGATATGAACTGACAATTCCACCAATTGCAGGCGGTAAATCCACGCCGTACGATTTTAGTGGCTGTTTAACATTTATCAGATTCATATATGTAAAATTTCCGTCTACTGTGAACCAACGGTTAGAATTGGCCACATCTAATGACGCTTGGGCTTTTTTTACATTTGCATCTGCTTTTTTCAGGTCTTGGGATTCGGTCAAAATCTTGTCCACAGCCGCGTCCAACGACAAATCCATTGCATTCGCATTTGCCGCAACAATTGACGTCACGCCGCAGAAAATCGCCATAACCCGTCCGATTTTACGCATTTTTCAACTCCATCTTTACTAAAATGCTGTTCATTGTTTTCAATGCACCTGTCAATGAAACCTCGTCTTCTGGGGTGATATTTTCAAACATACGGGTCAATGCATTGCGAAAACCGTCCAATGCCTTTTCCGCCAGTTTTGCCCCCGTCGCCGTGCATTCATACCACGTATTACGACGATCGTTTTCATCAATAGTGCGCGTAACCATACCATCACGTTCCAGCTTGCGAAATGTCGCACACAGATTCGGCGTTGGCACCAATTCGCGGCGCGCAATATCTTTCAAGCGTGCACGACCACCCATATGCAGACGCACCAAAACAGTCATTTGGTTCTTTGGATAAATGCCAGCGTCCAGCGGTTCTTTGCGCAGACGTTCAGCCAATTTGTCCAATGCCAGTATGTTTGATTCCAGCAAGCGAATAAATTCTTTGCGAGCCATTTTTGCCCCCTTTTGGCAGACGGTGTGATTATTTCCTTTTAACGATTAAAACACGTTTAATTATTAAAAACCTGAATGATTATATTTATAAAACAATTAAATGCAAGCATAAAAATGCAGAAAAATAATTTTTTTGATTATATTTTATACATCGCGCGTATTTTTATTATTGCAAAAATGTAAAAGATATTTATAATTACAGACACCTTTGGGGTGTCGTCTAATGGTAGGACAAGAGATTTTGGTTCTCTTTATCATGGTTCGAATCCGTGCGCCCCAACCAAAAATCAAACCGGCCTTGTGCCGGTTTTATTTTTGGTTCGTGACCACGGGACGACACCCGCAACGCAGTTGCCGGTTCGACAACAAGTAGATTTGATAAGCCGTGCGCAATCAAATCGTTACGGTTGCCCCGCAGGCGTCGCGCATTTATGCGTGACACCGAGGGAACCCGTGCGCCCCAACCACCCTTCGCGTCTGCGACGCTTCGGGCGGCAAGCCCAATTTGTTTTTTGTGGATAAATTGTTTTTATAATCCGTATGTGATATAATTATTCGCGTAATATTATCTGGAAAATCTGAACAAAAAACACGCAATGTGCGTGTCGTCAACAAAACAATAAACAACAAAGTTATAAACGTATGATAGCAGACAAGTACATAAATTTTTTTCTGGACGGTAATTTTGGTAAAAATCCTGTCGCGTTGGAAATACCAATTGACAGAACCCACCCTGAACTAGTGCCTTTTTTACGCGAACGTGGGTTAAATATTGCTAGGGCTGCTGCGGGGGCCGACCAAATTATGGTGTCAGAGGACAGCATTCTGACACCTGTGGTGAGCCCAGAAAACATGAAAACTTTGTACAGGACGATAGAATTATTGGTCAGTGAATTTAACAACACTCATTATAATTCAAAAATCATGTTAGGGTATCCTCATATCATTGATGCCGACAATATTATTCCGTCAAAGTTGCCCAATGCCAACTGGCCAGAGCGGCTGGATTATGTGGATAAAATGTTAAAGGAAATATCCACCCAAGAAAAAGATAATCTGCGCGACAATATGTTTGATATCACAAACCAATTTGGTGCAGAAATACAAAAACAGCAAGCCCAGAACCAATTACCACAAGACATTATGTTTTCTGGGGGGACTATATCTGACCCATATTCTGTTGCGACTGGACAATCAGACAGATTCTTCAGATACGCAACATCAGATTACCGGTATGCAGTTGGGTATTCCAATCTGGACCGCATAAAGGCACAGAATGGGTATAGTTTAGTTTCAAAAGGTAATATTAAATACGGATTTGTTTTTGTATACAAACAAAAACCAGATGACAAGCAACTTTTTTTCACCAATACAGGCATTGAATTTCGCAGCGACGCAGCATACAAACAAGATACTGATGAAACAATGGTCAACAGATTTAATAACGAATGTGTTGGCCAGTATATGTTTTTTGCCGCCCCTGTACCGTCCAAACCAGGGACGTATAAGTATGGATTTGTTAAAATTCCACAAAATGATGAAAAATGGGAAAAATTCAAAGAATTTTCCAAGACAGATAATGCACCACTAAATCCAGCCAAGAACAAACGTCTGGACGCATGGGCGATTGGCAAAAATACTGAACCTGTATTGCCATTGATAAAGCCAATGCCTATGGATAAATTTTATGAATCTTGTAAACAAGATATAGAAAAAGACAAACAATCCAGAATAAATACTTTGAATAAAATCAAACTGGAAATACAACAACTGTCCGAATCGACATTAAAAACGTTTACAGATTTTAATAATGTTCTGGACGGTATCACGGCACCGAAATATAACGAAACCAATTATGACGCACAACTGGTGTATTTGTCTGATGCCGAAAAACGAATCAGCGATATCAAGTATAAATTGGCACAGGAATCAAAACAAATCCAAGATAAACTGCAACACTTACAAACCGATATTGCACAGTTTGATAATGTAAAAGATATGCAATCACAGACAGCATCAGTGACAGATGCTTTAACAAAAACAAAAAAGAATTTTCTGTACAATTCCGACCTTATCAATCAAAAAATTGATAAAAAATACATATCTGTGTGGCGCAGCAATATCACAGATAAAAAAAGAAAATTCATCACCAATTTTATTGGCGAAGATGAACCTGTTGCATTTACGTACGCCAATACAGACAAAGAAATTATGCAAAATCTGGACACAGATACAAAGCGGCAAATTTTGGCGGACGTGTACACAAATTTACACAATACAAAACGTGATATCAGATTAAAATATTTAGCAAAAGCAGCACTGTTTGTATACTATTGTTCCACACCAGAACAACAGGTTGAACTGTTTAACGATTTATATAAAATCAGAAAAGACAAAGATATTGCCAATATCAGAAAACTGTTAAAAGAAACGAATACGGAACTTGTTTCTGATGGATTTGCATTATTGCCAGAAATATCAGAATTGGTTAAAAACGATATTTTGTTTATAAAACACAGTCAAAAAGGTCAAGATATAATTGCTAATAAAAAAATATTGTTTGAACAGGCGACCCGTAAATTGCAACAAATGATAAGCAATACCATGCAGCAACAGTTCGCATTAAATAAAAACGCATTCGCCAAACAATAAATTGCTTTTATCGTGCCACACACGCAATGCGCCATTAACAGGCATAGTAATCCAACAAAAAAATGTTTCAACGTCTAATTATTTGCAAAGTGCAAAAAATCCTGATATGATTGTGCCGTTTGGTCCCATCGTCTAGCGGTCAGGACATCAGATTCTCATTCTGAGAACAGGGGTTCGATTCCCCTTGGGACTGCCAAAATAAAAATGCCCTGCGACAGCGGGGTAATTTTATTTTGTTGTATGTCACATGGGGAATTGAACCCCGTGGTTGGGGTTCGACCCGCAGCAAAAAGGCGGGCGGGTAGACACACAAAATTTGAACTTTGAACTCTGAACTTTGAACTTTGAAAAAACGCCCCAACGGGGCGTTTTTAACATTTGCTGTCGCGGTATGTTATGTCAACCTTGCGACACGATTCTTGTGCGCCATTCATTGTGCATTCGGTTTGGCCGCGGCCGCTGGCCTGAATGTTTTGCACCGACAGACCCGCTGATATCAATGCTTCCTTGACCGCATTAGCGCGATTTACAGACAGGTTGTTGTTCAATTGTGCGTTGCCGGTTTTGTCGGTATGGCCAACAACCGTGATGCAGTAATCAGGACTGTCACCCATGGCGACAGATGTTTTGACCTGTGATGCAAACGATGTAATCGTATTTTTTGCCGCCGGTGTCAGTGTTGATTTGCCCAATGCAAACAGATTCTTGGCTGGCAATACGACGTGTTGCGCCGGCATTATGTCTGTGGCAACCTGTGCCAGCAGTCCCGTCGATTGTTGGGTTATCTGGGGCAGTGCGGCCAGCGTTGGATTATTGCGTACGCATTGACCGCCATCCAGTGCAAAGCCAGTTGTTGGACATTGGCATGTTTGACCATCGGCGGACAAATGGAAACCGTTTTGACATGAACATGTGCCGTCGGCGGCGACAACTATGTTCGGGTCGGATGTATCGCATTTTGCGTTTGGTGCGGCGACAACGCATTTGCCATCTTGGACAATGCGGTCAGATGGACAGGCCTCGCACATATTAGAATTGGTGTTGAATACCATCTTGTTTTTGTTCTTGCATTCACAATTTGGATATGTGCCGGTGGTATCAGACGGACATGTTATGCTGGCCTCGCTGTCGGGCAATTTTACGACGTCGTTTTGCAATTTGTACAGTGGGGCATATTTCGCGACGATTTCATCACTGCGATTTTGTTTTGCCGCCCCAGAATTTACCGCAACGTCGGCAACCAAACTGGCGGCGGCACCAACG
>UROD01000008.1 GCA_900549365.1 uncultured Rickettsiales bacterium
GGGGTGGGTACGAACAATGATATACACTGGTAATGTTGTGGGTCAAAACTGCCGGAAACGGGGTAAAAAAGAACATCCCGGGAAATTATCACGGGATGTTCAATATTACTGGCGGATGGGGAGGGATTCGAACCCCCGGAAGAGTTGCCCCTTCAGCGGTTTTCAAGACCGTCGCATTCGACCGCTCTGCCACCCATCCGAAACTGTTTCATTTTATCCGCCGGTCTTTCAAACCTGCGGTTTTGTTCGCACCGCGTTGCGGGCTCACCATTCGTTCGCGCTCGGCAGCGTTTCGCTTGCCTTGCTGACTCATAAGCAAGACCGTCGCTATTGTCCCGCTCTGCCACCCATCCGAAACTGTTTCTGGCGTTTGCCGGCACTTTTGTTCGGTGCGGTCGCATTGTATATATTTTTTTTATACTTTGCAACCGTAAAATCTGAAACTTATTTTGTTTTTTGCGCCTGTGCGATTTTTTCCGCGCACATTTTTGTATAATTTGGAAACGTGCGTGCGTATTCGTGCCACAGTTCGGGCATATAAAATGGATTGTAATCGTGTGTCAGTGTCCAATGCACAACCTTGCCATTGGGGGCCTCGCATTGCAATTTGAAACACGCTGGAAAGAACCCGTTAAAGCAACATTTATCACACGCGCCAGTGTCGGTCAGGTTCGCAACCAAGACATCAGGCAATTTATAATCCAGAATCATTTGATGTGTCCTTTGGTTTTGTATCCCCCCCGCATTGCACAGGCAAACAGTGCTGCGCCCGCGATAAACATTATCGCCGACAGCAACTGGCCCATGGTCAGCCCCCAACTTGTTAAAAATCCAATTTGTGCGTCCGGCATGCGGAACTGTTCACAGAATATGCGCGCGGTGGCATATGCCATACCCAGCACCCCGCCAATCGCGCCCGCGTGCCGACGCAGTCCTGTGAAACGATACATGCAATACATAAATGCGAACAAGACGATACCTTCGGCGGTGGCCTCGTACAAGGGGCTGGGGTGCGATGGGATTTGTGTATAGCCATTAAACACAATGCCCCACGGTGCATCTGTTGGACGACCCATAACCTCCATATTTATAAAGTTTGCAATGCGGCCAAAAAAGAATCCGATTGGTGTCACCACGGCCAGCAAATCCAATATACGCAGCGCGATATTTGCCGTGCCACCTGTGATACCGCTGCTGGGGGTGCGATGCAATTTGTGTGCATAGAAAAATGTCGCCACGATTACACCAATCAGCCCGCCATGAAAACTCATCCCGCCATGCCACACCATTAAAATTTCCAGTGGGTTTGCCAGAAAGAAGGGCAGGTTATAAAACAATACGTACCCAATGCGGCCACCTAAAATCACACCAAAAATTACCGCAGTCAACAGGTCGTCTAACTGTTTCTTGTTCAAACTGATTTGGCTGTCGGGGCGACGCATCAAATAACGAAACAAATAATACCCCGCAATGAATCCGGCGATATATGCCAACGCATACCAACGAATGTCCACGCCGAATACGGAAAAGGCAACTGGTGAAATCGGGTTGACTATTATTGCCATCTTAAATCCCTTGAAATTATGGGTGCATTGTATTATATATTCGGTGAATAACAAGGAGAAAGTTATGGTTGCAAAGAAATCATTGAATCAGGTATCACCCGCGTCTGTACGCGACAATGGTATCGGATTATATCTGAAACGCGTATTCGCATTGATGTTTGGTGCGATTGGCGTAACGGCACTGGCATCGTTTATTACGAGAGCAACACCATTGTGGGGTATGCTGGTTACGGCAAATGGCTTGTCGCCACTGTACTACATTTTGATGTTCGGCGGTCTGGCATTGTCCATCTGGGCACAGGCACGTGCATTTTCAATGTCACCGGCGCGCGCGGCGGCAATTCTGTTTGTATATGCCGCAACACTGGGTGTTGTGATGACGCCACTGTTGCTGTTCGCATTGTATAACAGCCCGATTACAATTATCGCAGCGTTCGTATTGGCGGCGGTAATGTTCGCGTGCATGGCGTTGTTTGGTTACAAAACAATCAAGAACCTGTCGTTCTTGGGTGTATTCTTGACCATGGGTATGATTGGTTTAATCTTGGTCGGATTGGCGTCATTTATTTGGCCAGCGATTGTTGGCGGCACATTTGGCACGGTTGTATGCCTGATTGGCGTATTGGTATTCGCACTGTTCACCGCGTATGATATGCAGAATTTGAAATATGCATATAACGCAATGGGTGGTGATGAACACCAGAAAAACCAGTTGGCGGTATTGGGCGCGTTGCACCTGTACATCTCGTTCATTGCGATGTTCCAGTATTTGCTGAGTTTGTTTAACCGCGACTAAGTCAAACCAAAAAAGGAAAGAAAAAATGGCGTATAAAATAGACCCATCTAAATGCATTGGCTGTCACACATGTATGGGCGCATGTCCAGTATGTGCGATTGCGACCGCGGCCGATGGCAAATGCGTAATTGACCCAGCAAAGTGCATTTCGTGCGGTACGTGCGCGGCGGTGTGTCCAGTTGCGGCGATTGCCCCCGATGTACAGTAAGTATGCATTGGTAATAAAACGGGGCAAACGCCCCGTTTCTTTTTGTTGCAAATATGCAAAAACAGTATAATAATTGGTGCGTTAAAAATAGAGGATTAAAATGCCAGCAAAATCAGTAAATGATATCGTCGCATTGTGCAAGCGGCGCGGTTTTATTTTCACAGGTTCTGAAATCTATGGTGGTTTGGGTGGTGCATACGATTACGGCCCATACGGTGTTGAATTGATGAAGAATATTAAAAATGCATGGTGGAATGCCATGATTTATTCCCGCAATGATATCGAGGGACTGGACGCGGCATTGATTTCAAATCGTTTGATGTGGAAATATTCAGGGCACGAGGGCAGTTTTTCTGACCCATTGGTTGAATGCAAAAAATGTGGCGCACGTATGCGTCAGGATAAAATGAAAGATCCAACCAAGTGTGATAATTGTGGCAGCACGGATTTAACCGACCCACGCGCGTACCAGTTGATGATGGGGCTGTCCATTGGGGCAACCGCCGATGGTGCAATCAATGCGTACCTGCGCCCAGAAACAGCGACCACAACATATGTGAATTTCAAAAATGTGTTGGATGCGTGTCCACATAAATTGCCATTTGGTATTGCCCAAATTGGCAAGGCATTCCGTAACGAAATTTCCCCACGTGGTTTCGTATTTCGTATGCGCGAATTTGAACAGGCAGAAATGCAGTACTTTATCAATCCTGCCGATGACGCGAAATATTTCGAAGAATGGAAGAAAACGCGTATGGCGTGGTGGATAAATGTGCTGGGTATTCCTGCTGACAAATTGCGTTTTACCCCACACGAAAAATTGGCCCATTATGCCAAGGCCGCAGGTGACATTGAATATGCGTTCCCAGATGGTTTTGACGAGGTCGAAGGTGTCCATAACCGTCAGGACTTTGATTTAGGTTCTCATACCAAGGCGCAAAATGAATTTCATATTTCTGCACACGTTATGGAAAATCACGACAGTACGGTTAAATTGGCGTATTCTGACCCACAAACAGGCGAAAGTTTTATTCCATTCGTCATTGAAACCGCAATGGGCGTGAACCGCGCTATGTTGGCTGTTATGATAGAGGCATATACCGAAGAAACATTGCCAGATGGCAAAAACCGCACGGTGCTGAAACTGAAACCAAAACTTGCACCGGTCAAGGCGGCGGTTATCCCATTGGCGCGTAATGTTCCTGAATTGGTGCAGACCGCGAACGACATTGAAAATGCGTTGCGTGCGCTGCATATCGGCCGTATTGAGCTGGAAAATTCCGGTAACATTGGTAAAAACTATCGTCGTCACGATGAAATCGGAACACCTGTTTGCATAACGGTTGACCACCAGACATTAGAAGACGGTACTGTAACATTGCGTCATCGTGATGATATGAGTCAGGAACGCGTCGCCATTGCAGACGTGCCGCGTCGTGTGACCGAAATCATAAATGCTTAAAAATACCAAACGGGGCATCGCCCCGTTTTTTGTTTTTCAAACGAATCGGTTGATAATAAATAACCACAAGACATTTGTCTTAGAAGTGCAGGACATATGTCACAATAAAAAAATTTGTGCTAAGAAAAAAATCGTTGCATTTTCCCCTTGTTGTAAGTTTTTTCCCAGATTTCTGCGGTTTTTGCTGCCTACTCCGATTTATACACGGTCACATATAAAAAGAGTATAGCCGGAAAAATCCCCACTGGGGTTATATTGTGAATATAGACAAAACAACAAACAGACAAAGGTGAAAAAATAAATGACACACAGTGATGTATGGTACGCAATCGATTGCTTTGCCAGTGCGCACAAAATGTCCTGTTCTGGCTTGGCGCGTCGCAGCGGTTTGGATCCAACAATTTTTAACAAAAGCAAACGTTGGTCAAAATATGGCCAGCCACGTTGGCCATCAACTGGCAGTATTGCAAAAATCTTGGCGGCGACCGGCGAAAGCGTCAGTAATTTCACCAAATACTTTGCAAACAAACAAAACGAATTGTAAAATATAAAAATAATACCGCATGTTCGTGCATGCGGTATTATATATTTATAAAAAATTCAAAAATGTGTTTTTGTGCTGTTTTTAGGTTGAATAATCGTGTATAATGAGAATAAACAATTATATTCACGTGTTTTTGTTGTTTTTTTTATTCTTTAATCAAAAGGTATAGCGATGGCTACTATCAAGACCAGAGTGACCCTGTTGAAAGAACTGTTAGCGTTAAAAGAAGTCATCGATACAGGCCAAATTCAAATTGCCGCGAATAAAAACGGTATCAAACATTCGAACATGTCCAAACTGATTTCTGATTTGGAAACACGCCTGAATGCAACATTGTTACAGCGCACCCCTGCGGGCAGTTTGCCAACCAGCGCGACCCCAGAAATTTATTCTGCGATTGAAACAATATGCAGCACATTGGATAAAATAGAACAGGTTACCCCCGAAGAAGAACTGACAGGTTATATTTCTGTCATGGTTGCCGAAGGTTTGGTTGGCAGTTATATCTTGCGCGAATTATCACGATTCTATGCGTTGTATCCAAAAATTCGTTTGGATTTATTGACCAATCGACAACAGAACTTGTCAAGTATAGAGGTGGCGATGGTTGATTCAAACTCCAACTATCAAATACCTGGGCGTACATTGTTTCGTTTGTGCACACCTGCGTATTTCTTTACCACACAGGAATATCTGGACACACATGGTGTGCCACGCGATATAGACGATATGTTGGAAAATTTTGACCTGTGCATGTACCAGTCATATTTGAATATACCCGAATGTTCATTCATTGCAAAGCGTGCACGTAAACTGAATACGACAACGGATTCTGTTGGTTTGGTATTTCGCCTGATACGTGATGGTGACGGTATTGGATTATTGCCGGCATGGATGGTGCAACAGCCCCCAAAACTGATACGTGTGCCGAACATAGATTTTGAATACGAGCACCGTATGATTGCCGCGTGCAGTCCGAAACTGATTGGTTCACCAAAGGTTCGGGCGTTTATCAGATTTCTGAATGATTTCTGTAAACAGCACAATATACCTGTGGAACGGGTATGCTAGGCATCATCGTTTTTGTGTGATATGACAGAATTTTTATCGGGTATAAAGCACGCGTTATTCGCGCCAAATAACAGATGCAAACATTCCGTTTATGGTATCGCGCAAATTAGCATCATCAAAAAACTGATTGCGCTGGGCGGGGGTTGTGCCGTGTTCGTTATCTTCGAAATGTGGAATGTATTTTTGAATTGCGATTTTTTGCACGTCACGATTATGTAAATCGCGCGTTATTTCCATTAAATCCAGTTTTGAAACAAATCGTGGGTCACAGGTAATGCGAACCTCGTAATCTTTGCCGGTGGATTGCCATATATCCAAACTGTGAATCATACGGTCGTGGGCGATATTTTGACCCGATAATGCACCGTATTTATCACGCGTGGTCTTGTAATCCAAACCAATCCAGTCAATGGTATCGGCGGCGCGTTCCAAGTTTTCAGGGTAAAATCCGTTTGTATGCAGGCCAATTTTGAATCCCAAATCGCGAACGCGTCGCATATATTCAATTGCTGCGTCGCCCTGCATCAATGCTTCGCCGCCAGAAAAAACGACGGCTTCCAGTTTGCCAACGCGACTACGTAACCAGTCAAAAACTTTGTCTGGGTCGTATTCGCCATCGCCAACATTCAACAAATGGGGGTTGGAACAGTACACGCACCGCAAAGGACAACCACGCAAAAACAATACTGCTGCCAGTTTGCCTGGATAGTCAATTGTTGTAAATGATACTAAACCCCCAATTTGAATGTCTGACATTTTATTATGCGGCCTTCTTTAATAATTCGCAATGACGTGCGCCAGTGGTCAAACCGTTGGCCTCTGTAAATGTTTTTCTCTCGCAAAATTCGGAATATTTACCAATGTTAAAATTGGATACTGGTCTGATAAATCCCATAGAGCGTGAAAAAACTTCACATGGTGTTCTCTGGTTGTTAGATGCCTGCATAATTTTCCTCCTTTTATTTGTGCAATGCGTGTTTATTCGTGATTACATTCACAGTTCTGATTTGCGACAACTTCTGCGTCGCATTTCGGACAGAATTCATGACGCCCCGGCAGATACCCGTGTTTCGGGCAAATCGAGAATGTCGGTGTCAATGTCATGTACGGAATCTTGTAGTTTTCAAAGATTGTACGTACGATTTTCTGGGCGGCTTCGCCACTGGATACAGGTTCGCCCATATACAGGTGCAACATTGTGCCACCGGTATATTTGCGCTGTAATTCTTCTTGGTGTTCCAATGCAACAAATGGGTCATCTGTAAAGTTCACCGGCAACTGTGTTGAATTGGTATAATATGGTGCGTCATGCGTGCCAGCAGTAATAATATCTGGGAAATGTTTCACATCGGTTTTTGCAAAGCGATATGAACAACCCTCTGCTGGGGTGGCCTCCAAATTATACAGGTTGCCTGTTTGTTCTTGGAAATTTGCCAGATTGTCGCGAATGAAATCCATCACATCCAGAACCAATTTTTTACCCATTGGGGTTGCGATGTTTTCGCGGTCGCCTGTAAAGTTGCGAACCATTTCATTCGCACCATTTACGCCAATGGTTGAAAAATGATGATTCCAGTCACCCAGATAACGGCGTGTGAACGGATACAGTCCACGTTCCATATTCTTGGTAATAATCTTGCGCTTGATTTCCAGCGAATCACGCCCCATGTCCAGTAAACGTTTCAGTTCACGGAACAGCCCGTCGCGGTCGCCACGATGTACATAACCCAAACGTGCTAAATTGATTGTGACAACACCGATTGAACCGGTCTTTTCCGCCGACCCAAACAGTCCACCACCACGCTTTAACAATTCGCGCACGTCCAAACGCAGACGGCAGCACATAGAACGCACGTCGGTCGGATTCAAATCAGAATTCAAAAAGTTCTGGAAATTTGGAATGCCGTATTTTGCCGCCAAATCAAACAACGGTTTGACATTTGGGTGTTCCCATGGGAAATCATCGGTAATATTGTACGTTGGAATTGGGAATGTAAATGGACGACCCTGTGCATCACCTTCGGTCATAACCTCTAAAAATGCTCTGTTTATGATGTCCATTTCGTGTTGCAGGTCGCCATATGTAAAGTCAACCTGTTTTTTGCCAATAAATGGGCGTTGATCACGCAAATCCTTTGGACATGTCCAATCGAATGTAAAGTTAATAAATGGTGTTTGTGTACCCCAACGACATGGCACAGCACAGTTAAATATCAATGTCTGCATTGCGTTTTTAACATCGGCATATGACAGATTGTCCACCCTGACATATGGTGCCAAATATGTGTCCACAGACGAGAATGCCTGTGCCCCTGCAAATTCATTCTGTAATGTGCCCAAGAAATTAACCATGTGCGAAATCGCGGTCGCCATATGTTTGGCCGGTTCGCATTGCAAATACCCTGGGACGCCATTGAACCCCTCGTACAGCAATTCACGCAACGACCAGCCCGCGCAATAACCCGTCAGCCAGCCCAAATCGTGAATATGAATAGATGCGTTTTTATGTGCCTCTGCAATTTCACGTGGATACAGATTCAGCCAGTATTCCGCTGTTACGCGTTCACTGGTACGCAAAATCAGTCCGCCAATAGAATAGCCGACATTTGCATTTTCCTTGATGCGCCAGTTAGAGCCACCAACATAGCCCTCAATCACCTCTACGGCATCAACGTATGAATCGCGAATTTCGCTGCGTTTCTGGCGGTATATAATATATGATTCTGCGGTCTTGTACGCCTTGGCGTCCATCAGTGCCTGAATCACGGTTTCTTGGATTTGTTCCACCGATGGTACGCGGTCTGTGAATTTGGCGTCCAACGTGTTCAAAACATTTTGTGTAATCTTGGCCACGTCCACATCGGATATTTCGTTTGTAACTGCCACGGCCTTTCTAATGGCATCAAATATCTTCTTGGAATCAAACGGGACAGTTTCGCCACCGCGCTTCTGTACCGCGACCAATTTGGTCGTCAGCGTTGGAATAACCTGAATCTCTGTTTTGTTTTCTGCATCAGACATCTTTCTGTCCCCTGTTTTTATTAAAAACACAATATCTAGTGGTTATTTTGTTTGTTTGATACCAATATATAGTTTTATAGGTTTTCTATCAACACGTAAAACGCAAATTTTTTTGCATTTTTTGCTTTACTTTTCAAAAGGTGGGTTTTCCGTACGTTTGCGCTGCACCCGAATCCCCGAATCGGAATACTAAATATGTTTTTGTGTCAATATTTTGCCTAAAATAATGCCAAAAACGATTCGTAAAACGTAAAAAACACAAAATATAGGTGTGTTTTTGTGAAAGTATGTCTATATGTTGACGAATCGATGCTTTTTTTGTGCAAAATTTACTGAAATATTAAAATAGGTTGTGTTTCCCAGTTAAAAATGATTTAGTGTATGTGTGTCTGGGTAATGGTTATCCAGATTTTTACTTAAAAACTAACAAAAGAGCATAGTCATTATGATGAAAAATGTATATGAAATGCTGCGAGATGTTTGTTCCCAGAATAAAGATCGTATTTTCTTTGTCAGACAGAATGAAACATATGCAGACCTGTTAAAGAAAGTAAAGCAACGTGCAGTGGTACTGGCGCAACGTTTTGGTATTAAAAAGGGCGACACGGTTGCGATTCTGTCGGGCAATACCCCAGAATTTATCAAATCGTATTTTGCCATTTTATCCCAAGGGGCGCATGCATTGATGCTGGATACAGGGCTGTCGCAGGCCGAGCACCTGAACATGATGGCGCGCACAAATTGCAAATTGGCATTGGCGCAAAAATCGCACTTTGTGGACGGTGGACCAACAATGTTTGATATTGAAACCATCGATGATACCGACGAAAACGATTTTGTTGCGGCGGACGTTGACAGAAATGATATCGCAATGATGTCTTTTACATCGGGGTCAACCGGCAATCCAAAGGTTGTTGGTCTGACACACGATAATCTGTTGTCGTTGGCACAGGGCGCATTGTTTTATGAATCGGTAATCCTCCCGGGGTACACATTCTATGGGTTTTTGCCGCTGTATCATATATATGGTGTTGTCATCAATATTATTTGCCCAATTATTTTGCGTGGTCAATTATTGTTGCAACCTGTGTTGAATCCGCGCGAATTTTTGAAAGATTTCAAAGAATATAGACCAGAGGTTATACCCGCCGTCCCACGTATATGGGAAGGGTTCTATAAAAAGATTGTGGACAGTGCGCGTGAAAAACACATGTACACAATTATGCGTATTGTAATATCATCGCGTCACGTATTGCGCGCAATCGGATTAGGTTTCATCGTGGACAAGGTTACAAAACCTATTCATGAAATATTTGGTGGCAACACCAAGGTTCTGGTATCTGCGGGCGCAACACTGAAACCATCAATTCGTAAATTCTTCGAGAGTTTAGATTTTGTGGTTGGCGATTGCTATGGCCTGACTGAAACAACAGGGCCAGCAAACTTTAACTTTGCATTTCGTCGTCCCGATGGGTCTATGTATTATGCGGGCCCATTGCCAGGAAATGAAATCCAAATTCACAATCCTGACAAAGATGGCGTTGGTGAAATCTGGATGCGTGGTAATATGGTTATGCCAGGGTATCTGGACAATGACGACGCAAACGCCGCCGCATTCGAAGATGGCTGGTTCAAAACAGGTGATTTGGGCAAACTGGATAAGTACGGTCGCCTGATTGTCAAAGGTCGCAAAAAACAGGTTATCGTTTTGGACAGTGGTAAAAACGTTTACCCAGACGAATTGGAAGATTTGTATCTGCAAAACGACGAAATTTTGGCAGCGGCAGTATTTGAATATGTCATTGCTGGCAAAGTTGTTCCTTTTGCAGTGTTCCAAGTTAAACCTGGGGTAACAGTTACCCGCGTAGCAATGTTGTTAAAGGCATCTAATTTGAAGATTGCGCCATACAAATGGGTTAAACATTTTGCAATCACCGAAGAAGAGTTGCCACAAACATCGGCCAAGAAAATCAAACATTTCGCAGTCAAAGAAATGTTGGATAATGGCGCGTTTACGCGTGCTGAATAAAATACGCAAAAAACAGAACGCCCGTGATATCGTGGGCGTTCTTATTTTTGATTATAATGTATTGACAAAATGACGTTTTGGGTTATATTAAATAGTGTGAGGAAACAAAAGGGGTTATATATGGCAACACTGAGCAATGAACAGGTGCGGGGTATCATCAGTTACAGCACCAGTATTCCATATTTTGATAAAATGACGCCGGCGGCGTTGCATGATGCTTATGGCCAAATTAAAACTTCCAGTTCATGGGATAAACCAAAACATTCGGTCACCATTCGTATTGGCGTGATTGATGGCGACGTTATTTGTAATGCCTTGTGGAAAGAAATGTCGTTAAACCCTGTGCGTTTTGGTATGGTTTCCCCATTTGTATTTAATGGCAAGAATGATATATATCGTTTCTGTAAAACAAATATCGCGGACACATCAACCCCACAAGGGAAACTGTTGGGCAAAATCCGCCATAATCTGATTGCGTATATGACATTGAACAAGACGGCTAATAATTCGTGGCGCGATCATATGTTGACTATGTCTGGTGGCACGATAAATATTTTCTTGGGCGCAGATGGCAGTCCAAACAAACAATACAAAATGTTGGCCAAATTAAATGCCAGCGTTCATGCCATTGCGTCGCAAAATTTAAAGGACTTTCGTTTGAAACGTTTCCGCCAAGGTATTGTTGCCGCGGTATCGGCGCGTTATCCAAACGGCACGCGCAAGGGTATGGCTGCACAAATCGCACCAATGTCGGTTGCGCCCCAGCCGGTCAGTGCACCTGTTATTGATGAAGAATGTCGACTGGATGAAATGGCAGAAAGTGCACAAATCACACTGGACAACGCACAATACGTCAGTGGCGCACAATTTGAACAGGCCCAGCAGGATTTAGACCTGGTTAAATCATTGCGTGATGCACGCACGTACTAAATAAATAAAAACGCCCGTTTGGGCGTTTCTTTATTTGCAAACCGCTGTATATGGCGCAAACGATTTTTCGGTATCTATTTCACCATCGCCACAGTCCAGACAATTAAATCGTCTGTTCTGGTTGTGTGTGCGGTCAATTGGGACATTCTTGCCAGACATTTCTGGAATATTGCCGGCATAATTTTTGTTTGGAAAACCAAAATAAAATGCACGACTGCGTCCACTGCATTGACGGGTATCGGCATAACATTCTGGTGTCCCCAGTTTAGATTTGTCGGGTATGCAATATGATGTGCATGTGTCGGTGTCCAGTATCATTTTCTCGCACGGGGTGCACGATGTCTGGGACGCACGCAATGTTGCACCAACCGAACCATATATCGCGCCACTGGTAAAACGGCTGCATTTCGTGATATTCTTACCCTTGGTTGCGTCCGCTATGCATTCCCATTCCAGCGTGTCGTAATTCAAACGCGCGACCATATCATCAGGACATGATTTTGTTGGGAACGGGTTTATGCATTCCCACACATCATCAACAATAACTGCGGTCTGTTGCGATGCGCATAACGGTTTTCTGGATTCGTCTGCCACGCATTCCAACAAAGCAGAATCCCAAATCATATCGCCGCCGCAATCGGTTTTTGTATTTATGCCAATGCACTGCCAGCGTCCAAATCGATATGTTTTAATTGTCCCCGTTGGGCATTTGATATCTGTGGTGGTGTTTGTGTTGCTGGTACTGGTGATGTTCGTAATATCATATTGTGTCATATACACCAGTTGCCCATTACCCAGTTCCATTGTTTTCATGACGTTTTTTGGCACGGTGTATTTTGAACCAATCGCGCCTGATACAATTTTACCGTCCATTAAAATTCCGAATGTGCCGGCATCAGCATAATATTGTTCCAGTATTTCAAACATACTGTTGTATTCGTCTGGGTTCAGCGCGCCAGTTGCTGTGATGATATAACTGTACGTGGGCTTTTTATTCTTGACGATTTTGCATTCGATTTCTTTCATGCTGGCATTCATACAGAACAATCGGCTGACAATCTGGTTCTGGGCGACGCAAACATCATCAAATGTTGTCCCCTTTATCTGGGCATTATGAACCGCCGCCGCGCATTGGGCAATCGCGTGCAAATCGGCGCGTCGTGCGGCATATTCTGTTTCAATTTCTGGAACGCGCAGGCTGGGGCTGTCGATGATATAGTATCCCAACATGAATATAGCCACCAATACCATCAGAAAAATATTCATCATTCCCTCTTGCGATTTATTAAAACTCTAAGTAATATAATAAAAAAAAGCAACAGGAAAACGCACATAAACATAACAAGGGTGCCAGCGTGATGAAAAAAATTCTGATGATTTTATGTATTTTTGCTTTGGGTGCATGTGGTTTTCGTCCTATGTTTTCTGGGGACGATACAGACATCTATGTTGCGCCAATCCGTGGCATCAATGGTATTGAATTGCGTAACGCATTGAACGCAAAATTTGGTGGTGCACGCACGTCTGATGCCGAATATACTTTGACCATTGATTTGGCCGAACCGTATACCCAGTACAAGGCACTGGAATCAACCGGCGACGCCACATGGCAAGAGGTTGGCTTGCGCGCAAATTATACATTACGTCGTGGCGACACAGAAATCGCCCATGGGGTCGAGCAGGCGTCTGAATCATACACATTTGTGCGGTATTTGGTTGCGGCAAACGCGTCATATAATAATGCCGTCAGAAATGCTATTATGGTATTGGCCGATAAAATCAGCACACGTACAATTGCCGAAACATCACGCGCACAATCACAATCCAGTGGTCAAAAATAATGAAATGGAAAGAAACAGATTTTAACGCAGGTATTGAAAAAATTACGGCGGTTTTGCTGTATGGACCAGACGCCGGCCGTGTTGATGAATACTGTGATACGGCAATCAAAAAATTGGAAATTGACAAGGATAACTTGTTTGCGCTGGACGCCGATGATTTTCGGGACAAGCAAGATGCACTGTTTGCAGAAAGTTGCACCCCATCAATGTTTGGTGGACGCAAAATGGTTATTATATCTGGCGCGGGCGATGCAATGACATCGCGCATTGCCGAACTGATTGAACACAGTGGCCTGTGTGCAACGGTTTTGGTGTGTGCCGGTGATTTGCGTACGGGGTCACTGCGCACATATTTCGAAGATGATAAAAAAACAAATGTTGCCGCGTTGCCATGTTATACCGACGATGCGCGCGCATTGGCAGCATTGATACGCAGTGAACTGTCTGCGGCGGCGGGCATAAAGCAAATTACACCTGACGCGATGGCATATATGACGGCGCACTTGGGTGGTGACCGTGCAATTACGCGCGGGTTTTTGACTAAAATTGCATTGTATGTTGATGATAAAAAGACCGTTGAATTAGACGATGTGGAAAAATGTCTGCCGGATACGGGCGCGGTTGTCGCGGACGATTTCTTTTATTCGCTGACGGCGGGATATATTGCCCAAACGATGCAGGCACTGGACAGATTACTGTACACGGGCGTTGATTCAAATAAACTGTTGCGCCAACTGCAAATGCATTTCAAAAAATTACAGGTTGCGGTGGTTGATGGTCAATTACCAAACCTGTTTTGGAAAGTCCGCGATAAATTCAACATGGCAATGAAAATTTGGCCCGCATCTGAAATTGATGGGGTGTTGGTGCGCCTGTCTGAATTAGAACGGCAAATTCGTACAACCGGTATGCCGGTCGAGGTTTTATTTCGTGATTTCGCACTGAAATTGGCCCTGCGGGCAAACCGTTTGTCTATCAAGAGAAGGAACTAAGAAAATGTTAGCGTCTGTTTATGCGCCAAAAGATTTCAAACGCCTGCGTGCGTCGGGCGATTTGGTGGCACGTTGTTTTGATTATATTACACCATATATTCAGGCGGGTATTTCCACCGGCGAAATTGACCGTATGGTTGCGTCGTGGTTGCACGCGAATGGTGCACGTTCATCTGATTTAGGGTACGAGGGGTATCCAAAAAGCATCTGCACATCGGTCAATGATGTTATTGTGCATGGAATCCCCAGTGACGATTGTATTTTGAAAGACGGCGATATTGTCAACGTCGACCTGACCGCGGAATACAAGGGGTTTCATGGCGATATGTCACGTATGTTTATGATTGGCCATGTTACGCCCCGTGCGCGCGAATTGGTTCAAACATGCCAAGATGCACTGAATGCTGCCATCGCCGTTTGCGCCCCAGGTGTGCCATTGTCTGAAATCGGCAAAACCATAGAGGCCGTTGTTAAACCACACGGTTTCTCAATCTCGCGCGATTTTGTTGGTCATGGTATTGGCAAGGTTATGCATGATGACCCACAAATCTATCATTTTTATGATCCAATGTGGGACAGGGTAAAAATGGTTCCTGGGTTGGTGTTCACAATTGAACCAATGATAAATACTGGTCGCCCAGAATGCAAAATTGACGCAGACGGTTGGACAGCGCGCACGGTCGATGGCGGTTTGTCCGCCCAGTGGGAACACACGTTGGGCATCACCGAAGACGGTGTTACAATTTTCACTGAACGTATGATGTAAACGGGGGCGGGCGTACAACAATGGCGGGTTCGGACAATGATTTTCATATGGGACATCGCGAACGCCTGCGCCAGAAATTCTTGGACGGCAAATTGGCCGATTATGAATTACTGGAAATGCTGTTGGGCTATGCAATACCACGTCGCGATGTGCGGCCGTTGGCACGCGCGTTGATGGCACATTTTGGTGGTATTCACCAAATCTTGGCTGCGCCGTTGGACAAATTGGTTGCATTCCGTGGTGTGGGGCGCAACACTGCAATTTTCTTGAAATCAATAAATCAGATTATGGCAACCGGATATCGTGAAAAATTGACCGAGCAACCAATCTTTCGCGATGCGACGGCGGTTGCAAATTATTGTCGTACGATATTGTCTGGTAAAACAACCGAAGAAATGCATGTGTTTTATCTGGGCTCTGAATTATGCATGTTGGCGGACGATGTGCACAGTTGTGGTACAAATGACGAAGCGGTCGTGTATCCGCGTGAAATTCTGAAACGTGCGCTGGTACTGAACGCGCGCAGTGTTGTTTTGGTGCACAACCACCCAACACCAAACAAATCGTTTTCAACCGCCGACATAGAAATCACAACCACGGTCAAAAATTTACTGGCCGCGGCGGGAATAGAATTGTTTGATCATTTTGTTGTGTCGGGAACTATCGTATATTCGGCACGTAATATGTTTTTGTTAAAATAAATCCGCAACATCGCATACAACGCGCATTTGCTGTGCGTCAGATGCATTCAGTTCGCCATGTTGAAACGTGTATGTTGTTTTTGTCGCCATTGTTGGGGTTAGCCACGTGTCCGCCCATTCGCGCGAAATAATATCAATCTTGAACACAGGTCGAAAAACAAAGCGCAATTTGCGCAGGGCACATTCTGCCCCTTCGGTTGTGCGGAATCCATCGGGCGTGATATCTGTATAACCATTCTTGGTATTTAATTCCAATTTATATTCATAATAGAAATGGTCTGTACCGTTTTCAATGCGGGTGCGTGTTATGCGGTCAATACGGCCATCAGAATTTATATCGCGGTTGAATACATCAATGCTGGCAATGCCCGCCCCATATTCGTCCAGTTCGCCCGCTGTTGCTGCATCAGCCACGCCCAGCCCGTCGTTAAATTCGCCGTTTGCATTACGTATTGGCATTGTGTTGTCTGTAACAGCGGTTGGGGATACAACGGTGTTGGTATTGGTTGTAAATGGATTTTTCCCACCTAATAAAATGTACAGCATAACCCCAATCGCCACCAGCATAATGGCGAACATAATATTGAATCCGATACTGCCGCGTTGTGTGTTCATGAATTATTCCTCTATGATGCGTCCTGCTTCCCAGCCCTCAATCGCGCGAATTGCGTCAACCACACGGGACAGTTCGCCATCGCTTAGATCGCTGATGCGACGATTGATGTTCAGCCCCGTAATCTGCTGAATCCGTCTGTGATACGCCGCGGTGTTGTTTTCAGACGGTGGTGCATATCGCGTGATTGCGCGCGCAATGGTCAGGTTATTGTATGATTGCCCGCGCAACAGCGAAGAAATCGCCCGCGTACCCGTTTCTTCGTCGGGAAATACGGCAAAACCACCCGCCTGACCAATCGCACCCGCATTGCGTGAAAATTCAGAATAACGAATGTTCCCTGGGTTCAGGTTTCGCCACGCGCGCGTGCCACCCGTGCGACGAACGCGACGTCCATCGGCGGCCGTGTACACAACATCACGCCCCAATGCCACAGCCGACGTATATTCTTGTTCTGATGGATTGCTGGGGTGATGCGCAGACGGATTGTTTGCGGTCGCATCGCGTTGGGACGGTGCTGGTATCAGACGGTCGCGCAGTTCGTCAACCGATGGTATATTTTCAATCGGCAATCCGCCATTTGGCAATTTATTAAGTACATCATCATCAGTTTTTATCTGGTCACGTGGTATTGTCAGTGTGCCATCGGGTGCGCGACGCAGTATGTCTAATAATTTGTCTTTGTCCGTGTCCGATAATTTTTGTGAAATTGGTATAAATTTGTCATCGGCATCATCGGGGATACTAATTTCATCGCTGATAACAGTATTGTCGGTTGACGTGTTGTCATGGTCGTCATCTGTGTTATTTGTCGTGACATTTGCGCGCACCACGCCGGAATCATATATATCAATACTTTCGTATAAATCAGTTTGCTGGGGTGACATTTTTTTCTGGCGCATGTCCAGCATTTCATTGACCGTATTAATGTCTACTGCAACCGTTTGACATCCGCGTGCAAATAAATCACCGCCGTATATCATATTCAGTATTGCGCCAGCGGCGGCCAGCGTCCCAAACATAATTGTTAAATTACGCAGGTTTATAAATATGTTGTTTTTTGCCCCGCGTATCATTGATATGGCCCAGCCAAAAATCAACATACCCGTGATAAAGGTCAGAATAATCCATGCATATTCGGTAAAGGTCTGGAAACTGCGCAGAATGCAAGATGGGTCTTCGATGTACAGGTTTGCACCATCCGTTCCCAAAACGCGGAATCCGGCATTGGACAGCAATCTAATAATCGTTGCAGTTTCCATGTGCGCTCATTCGTTGCCTATTTTTTCGATGCAACACCTGTAAAGAACCCTGGCATAGCAAAATTATCGTCGTTTGCGGCAATGCCCGCCCATCCGAACAGGTCGCCCATCAGGCCAGTGTCGTCGCGCTTTGCCTTTTTGAATGGTAAAATGTTTTTCAGTTTTCCGATTTTACCGCGTGCCTCGGTCTTTTTTGGCGCGGGAATTTTGTCCTGATTTTCTGCAAATTCAGTCGCCAGCTGGGCCAATGTTGCGTCCGTATCATCGTCATCTGTGTGTGCTGCGTCATCTGTACTGTCAATGGGGGCAGGGGTGGCATCAAATTCATCATCTGTGATTTGTGCTGCTTCTTCGTCTGGGCGGTCTTCGCGCAGGGGCGTCATGCTTTCCAGTAATTGTTCCAGTGTTTTTTCAATTGGTTCTTCGGGCACTTCGTCGGTAATATCGGTGGTTGCGACCTGAACAGTATCGGTTTCTGTAATAACAGGTTCGGCAACTGCATATTCAGCGACATTGTTTTCAACGTGCTCTGTGACATTTTCAACAGGGGCTGCATTTTCTGTGGTGTCGGCAACCGCTGGTTCTGATTTTGATGTCAGTACGGACAGAATTGAACTGACATTCGCGGGCGCGTCCGTCACAACAACTGGTTCGGATTCAGTATCGACGACAACAGGCGTTTCTGGTTCTGCTGCCACTTCTTCGACCTTGGTCGCTTTTGCGGGACGTCCGCGTGATTTCTTTTTTGGTTTTTCTGATTCAATTTCCGGGGCAGGTTCTATATCAATAACAGGTTCGGGTATAATTTCTGGGGTAACCGTTTCCATAACTGGTGCGTCATCAATCGCAACGGTGGCGGGTTGTTCTGGTTCGGTGCTGGTCGCAGCCAAAGCATTGTCGCTATCCACTGGAACACCAAACAAAACCGTGTCAGAATCCAAACCCAATGTACCGCGTACCTCTTCAAACGCGGCGCGAATATCGGCCATATCAAAAATTTCACTGCCAGAAATATAGATTATTTTCGTTTTCATAAAAACTGTCCCCCAATAAACTAGGGTCATTATATCACATTTTAGTGTTGAACGCATATAAAAAATATCTTACACTGGGAATATGGCAAATCTAAAACAGCAAATTTTTCAAGAATTAAACGCATTAGAAGATGCTGCCGCTGGCCTGCGCGGAACGGCTGTGGCCGCTGGTAAACAAACAGATTTAGAGGTTGCAATTTTAACCGAACAGGTTCGTACCCTGCGCGATAAAAACGCCCGTGCCGTTCAACTGATTGATAAATCTGTATCTATATTAAAGAAGTTAAAATGAGTGTCGTTTCAATACCCATTGTGAACAAAAATTATCCCATGGGGTGCGAAGATGGCCAAGAATCGCGCCTGATTGAACTGGGAAAAATGGTTGATATGCGTGCGCGCGAAATTTTAGATAAAATTGGCCCGCTGCCTGAAAATGCACTGTTGGCGACGCTGTGTATAGTTCTGGCGGACGAGGTGCACAACAGACCCGCCCCCGCTGCAACTGATGCGGACTTAAAGGAAATCTTGGCACGAATCCGTGAAATCAAGCATAAAATTGCACAATAAAAAACGCGCCCATTTGGACGCGTTTCTTATTACATTGTATGTTGGGCAAATTCGCGCAACATAATGTTTTGCTGTGGCGCATATGCCAGCGCATTGTTCTGGTTTGGTATGTTTTTGGGCGCGGGCTCTTTGAAATAGCGACTGCGTACCAAATCCAACAACATAGGACGTGGCATATTGGAATAAACTGGGCACGGTTTAATCGTCGTATCATTGCGTTCCAAAAATGAAATCAATGCAGAATCAGGCATAGATTCAATACGCTGCCATTCTGCGGCATATTGGGTACGTGCAATTTTACGTGTGTCGGCGGCAAATACATTTGATACGTCCCATGTATTAAACAGGTCGCCGATAACTTCGCGATTATGTCCTGTATAGATATAGCGACCGTTTTCATCTGGTACAAATTTTCCATTTTCAATACGGCCACGTCCCAACAGCATAATCATATGAAACAGGTTCTTGCTGCCGCGATAGCGGGGCACAACCAGCATCGTGCCAGCGGACAGTTCGTCTGCTGAAAAATTCTTGGTCGCAAATTCTGCGGCAACCGCATTTCGTACGGAATCAGGCGCGTTTTGTGCAACCTTGCGGCGGGTCATGTATTTGCCCAACGCGACGTTATATGCACTGTCAGATTCAAACATACGGCCATCATGAACGGCGTTTTGATATTCTGGGGCGGCATATTTTTTACGCATTTGGGATTTGAACGTAATACATGCACGGCTGGCATCTGTCGGCACAATGGTCAGTGTATCGCCCATATCGCGCAATGCGCGGTTCAGTTGTGTGTATTGCCCGTAAACACAGTGATACCCAACTGGCGCACCTGGTAATTCTTGGCGAACCGCACTGCGGTATTTGGCCGTCCCCAGCAATGGTTTTAACTTTTGTTGGGCTGCCAACATATTGTCGACATATTTATCAACTAAATCGTCGGCCTTTTTGTCCAAAGACATCTGTTCCATTTGCGCCTTCATTTCTGGGTTTGCAATATCAATTATTGCATTAAAAGGTGTAATACAAGAATCCATTATCGCAATAGTATGCGTGCCGGTTGCTGTTTGTGCGCTGGCGCTAGAATTATTAGCACGCGACAGACCCGCCAAAATAACAGACGCCGGAATCAGCACATATGGAACAATTTTTTTGAATGACATTTTTTACCTCCTTTGCAATCAAACATGCGCGCCCTGACCAAATATGGTCGGCGTTATGAATACTGTTTTTTGTTTTTGATTGGTTCACCGCGATACAAAAAATTCGCGATGTACATTCAGACAATTTGGAAAACCAAATCGCCCCGACTTGCCATAATCTTTATCGGCAGCCCGCCCCATACGGGGAACCAAAGTTTGTATATACATATAATAGTTATGTATAACGAAAATTCAAGTGAAAAATTGAAAAAATATTAAATTTTTTAATGAATTTTTTCAGGTGGCTTACGAAAAAAGGATTTTTTCTGTTGTTATTTTTTTTCAAATGTTCTAAATTTCGGTGGAAATGAGCAAGGAAATAATTGAAAATATTGAATCACAACAACTGTCTGACGCATTGTCTCAGCGGTATTTGTCATACGCGGTCAGCACGATTGTATCGCGCGCACTGCCTGATGTTCGCGATGGGTTAAAGCCCGTACATCGCCGTATTTTGTATTCTATGTTGCGCCAGAAATTGTCGCCAGCGGCGGCGTTTCGTAAATGCGCGACGGTGGTCGGCGACGTGCTGGGCCACTATCACCCCCATGGCGACAGTTCGGTTTACGACGCAATGGTGCGCTTGGCACAGGATTTCTCGGTACGCTATCCATTGATTGATGGTCAGGGGAATTTTGGTAATATCGATGGCGACCCACAGGCGGCATACCGTTATACCGAATCCAAAATGACTGATGCTGCCATGCTGATTATGGAGGGGATTGACGAAGACAGCGTTGATATGATGCCGAATTTTGACGGCACAACGTCTGAACCTGTGGTTATGCCTGGGGCGTTTCCAAATTTGTTGGCCAACGGTGGTATGGGTATTGCGGTTGGTATGGCAACAAACATTCCAACCCACAATGTGGCAGAGGTTTGCGATGCCCTGAATCTGGTCGTTGACAAGCCGGATGCGACAACCGCCCAAATTATGAAAAAAATGGTTGGCCCAGATTTCCCAACTGGCGGTGTTTTGATTGACAATTTTGATACCATTGTTAAAAACTATGAAACGGGTCGCGGTGCGTTCCGCATTCGTGCGAAATGGGAAATTGAAAAACTGGACCGTGGCGCAGAACAGGTGGTTATCACCGAAATTCCGTATGGTTTGCTGAAATCTAAATTGGTGGAACAAATCGCCGGCCTGATTGATGCGCGCAAATTGCCATTGGTGGACGATATTGTTGATGAATCCACAACTGATGTGCGTATTGTTATCACCCCGAAAAGCCGTAATGTTCCATTGGACAAAATGATGGCGCACTTGTTCGCAATGACCGATTTGGAATATCGGTTCAATATGAACTTGAACGTCATTGATACCAATGGTGCGCCGCGCGTGATGGGCATTGGTGCGGTCTTGCGTGAATTTATTGCGCACCAGAAAAATGTTTTAATTCGTCGCACAAATTGGCGTTTGGGTAATATTACGCGCCGCTTGGAAATCTTGGGCGGATTGCTGATTGTATATCTGAATCTGGACAGGGTAATTGAAATCATCAGAACCGAAGATGACGCAAAATCCGTCTTGATGTCAGAATTCCAGTTGAGCGAGGTTCAGGTAGAAGCAATCTTGAACACCCGCCTGCGCAGTTTGCGTAAACTGGAAGAAATGGAAATACGTCGCGAAGATGCAGCGTTGCTGGCGGAACAAAAACAGTTACAAGAATTGCTGGCATCTGATCAAATGCAAAATGACCAGTTAAAGGCGTGGTTCACCGATATTAAAAAGCGTTATGATAAAAAGACCGCATTGGGTCGTCGCCGTACCACATGGGCGGAACAGACCGAAGAAATCGTGGTCAACGCCGACGAATTTATTGAAAAAGAACCATTGACCATAATCTTGTCCACGATGGGTTGGATTCGCGCGGCCAAGGGCACACTGGATTTGAATAATTTGGATTTGAAATTCAAAGAGGGCGACGAACTGCAATTCGCATTTCATGCGATGTCAACCGACAAAATCAACCTATTCACATCGGCGGGCAAAATGTTTACATTGGCGGCAAACGAATTGCCATCGGCGCGCGGTTTTGGTGAATCTGTGCGTTTAATGGCGGA
>UROD01000009.1 GCA_900549365.1 uncultured Rickettsiales bacterium
CAGACACTGCACGTTCAATATTCTCTGGGGTTTTCTGGGTTACGATAATATCAAATATCTTGTCCATCGTGGCGACATCAGTCGTATATTTGGCCAGTTTATGCCAACCCGTAAATGCGTAAAATTTCGAATTTTCAATTTTCTTGACGTCTGGCTCAATCCACTTTTTATTTTCTTTGTCGTATGTGCGGGAATAGTTCAATGTTTTGAACTGGTTGTCATCGTCCCATTTCAACAGTTTGCGCACATCAGCATATTTTAGTCCTGTTTTCTTTTTATACAATGCGTCAATAATAGCATTGGTTTCAGCAACCGTAAAACCATTTTGGCGGCACTTGGTCAACGCAACAAACATTTGCGCAGTTGGTGATTCCTTGGGCGCGACAGGTTTGTTTGTGAACGGGCATTTGCCACGCATTTTCTCAATCGATTTAGCCAATGGCGATTTAGATTCATTAAATTTAAGTTGATGAAACGCAACCACGCACCATTCCTTAAACACGTCTGAGAAATCATTACCAAAGCCGCATTGCGCATGCAAAATCATTTCTGCCTCGCGCTTGATTTCAGAACGCGGAATAGAATTTGAATACGATGATTGCTCTTCTGTTCTTTGCGTGCCATCTTTTGCGATTTTGATAACACTTTTTTTGCCATTGCGCATCTGACCGTGTTCAGTAGCATACAACATTTGGCACATTGTTTGGTCTGGGTTTTCACGTTGCAATTTTGCAAAATTATCTTTGATTGCACCAATGGCCTTTAATTCTTCTTTGGCCTCTGCATCGTCCGCCTTTTCTGGCACTGCGCCGGTCAACAAAGGATATGTTATATCATCGTACCCACGATGCTTGGCCAAATGATACAAGATGCGCCCCGTTTCACGCGGTGTCAATTTTCGCGTAAACGCATCCACCGCACGCAGTTGCCAGATATTGATGTCTGTATCACGGTTCAGATAGAAATTATTTTGCCCATTGAATTTCGGTTCTGGAATATCAATCAGATTATATTGGCGTAAAATTTTGCGAATATCACGCATCCGTTGCGCACGATGTCTGATTCTGCGACGTGCGCCACGCGCCACACGACGATCGGCGGCATTTTGTGCCTGATCGAAACAGCGTACACCCGCCCCCAAGATTTCACCCACAGGACGATTGTCTGGGGCGGCAGCGTCTGTATCAGATGCCGTCGGGTCTGACATTTTAACAGCGGCCCAACCGATACTTGCAATACCTAAATCAAATCCGAAAATCAAAGACATGCGCGTTCCTCTTTGTTTTGTACCTTTGTTATGAATATAGGCATAATAATCAGAAATTACAACCCATCGCCATAAAAAACAAAAAACTTGACCTTTGGAATAATCTGGCATAACATGTACGCATAAGAAATCTTTATTGACGGACGATTTGAGAAGCAACCGTTTATATAATAAAGAATATTTTCTGTGGGGTTCTACGATTATGTATCCCCTGAAACCGTCCCCCTGCGGGGACGGTTTCTGTTGTATTAAGGCGATAAAAAAACACCCGCCTGCGGGTGTTTTGTTTTATCGATTGGTCATTGTTGGAATTATGATTTGGTCGTTGTAATAGCCCAAGAATCGCTTTCCTGTGGCGCAGTATATTTTCTGCAACGAATCCTTGTATTCGCGTACGGCCGTGACCCAACGGTTTTCAATATCAGATTGTGCCCCTTGGTATCCGGCGTATGCCCCCAATGCACCACCAGCACCCGCGCCAATCAATGTGCCTTTTAATCTGGCCTTGTTGCCAAAATCAATAATACCGCCGTCGGACGCGTCAACCATCATTGGGTAAAAGTCGTTGATGCTGTATTCGCCATCTAACGCATACCCAGCACCACTGGACGTGCGGCCCAAGATTGTATGCCCTGATAAATCTGTTTTCAATTTGGCCCAATCAGAACGCTTGTAACCAAACGCCTTGTCGTTGACGTTGGCAATCATCGCAGGCATCTGTGTGCCGGTGGCAACGGTGGCATTGGAAATCCGAGCATAAATTGCGCCGTTATCAGGACTTATGCCGTTTTTCATTTCATTTTTTTCAGTCAGATAAAAACGTTTTGTTGAATCTGCTGTGATTTTTTCAAAACCTTCCTTGGCCGCGGTATCAATGTCTTTGTTCGGATACGCCGCCAGTTCAATATTCAGCAATGTTTCTTGCTTGCAACCTGTGTTGTCTGATTCACACACCAATGTTGTTTCGTCGCCAGTGTTATAATAGGCGTTTTTACCGGACAGGGCCGTACCTTTTCTGATGACACCCCACAGACATTTGGAATTTTTGCTCTGTGGTTCTGTGACTTTTTTGTTCGCGTTTGCGTCGCTGCTCGCGGCGGTTGTTTTTTCTGTGGAATTTTTGCTCTGTGGTTCTGTGACTTTTTTGTCTGCGTTTGCGTCGCTGTTCGCGGTGGTTGTTTTTTTCGTGGATGCGGGCACGTCGGGGATTTTGCAATCCTCGATACGCAGGACAGATTCCCCACTGGCGGCAATATTGCCAATCATACTGCCCGCGGCGGCGTTGACACCAGTTGACAGAATTGTGTCACCTGCAACCTTGCCAGAATAGGCATTGCCCGCCATCAGTGCTGCGCCGCTGAGTGCGCCGATAATCGTACCGGTGGTTTTATGTTTGCCACCGCCCAATATGCTGTCGCTGCCGATTTCGTTTTTACCGGCAGCATTACCCGCCAGACCACCAATTACCGTACCCGCGGCAATACGCAGGCCGGCATTTTGTTTCTGTTCTGCATTCAATACCTGAACCACGTCCGCACGGGTTGGTTCGTGGTCTGCGGGGAATGTAACCCGTGCCGCGTCAGCGGTGTATGAAAATTCCGGAAAATCAGATATATTGCATTTTACCGCATCGCCCGCCGCCAAATTTGCGCGCGCCAAAACAACATCAGAGCCATCCAAGCCCATTTGATAGCCGCGTAATTCAACGACCGCAACGCATGTTGATGCGCCACCCGCGCCATTGCCAACCGTCGGCGAATCCCATGCAAATTCGCCATTTGGATATACCATTGCGCAAGAATCCAGTGTTGCAATACTGACGCGTGAATCCGTTTCACCACGCGATAACTTTTGCGCCAATTCACGATTTGCAACCCGCACCGGCAGGTTTGTTTCTGTATCTGCCGATTGTGTTGTGGCAACTGGTGCGGCTGCGGCCGCTGCGGCCGCCGCAATCTGTTCCCGTTGGACATTTACCTGTTGATATCCGGCCGCGTAATTGCGTGACGCATTGCCGACACGAATAGCGGCGGCGGCGTGACCGCCAGATAATAGAGCATAGATAATAGATAATAGATAATAGTTATATTTCATTTTTTCTTTACCTGCTTCTTTGTCTTGATGGTGGCCGTCAATAATTTCATTATCTCTTCACAGTCAGAATTTATACTCTCATACCATTCTGTTGGAATTAAACCAACATTTTTTAACAAATCTAACCAATACAACGTTTCTGAACATTCCTTGTACGCAATATAAACTTTGGCTAAAAAATCATCTGCCGATATTGCGCATTTGGCCTCTGATAGATTTGCGCCGATGCTTGTTCCCGACCGCAACAACTGACGAGATAAAATTATTTCGTTTTTCTCTCCTGTTAAATATTTACACAACTTATAGATACGAACAGCGAAATCCTTACTCTTTTGTAGCGTTACGCTATTTGCTGTCATATCTATGCTCTATTATCTATGCTCTATGCTCTAAAATTGCAGGCGCGCGCGGACACCTAAATCAACCATGCCCAGGCGACCACTTTCGTACCAGTTGGTATAATGGAACACAGCATCATATGGGGCCTGATATTCGCCACCTGCGCCGTCACCCAACCATTCTGTTTGAGAAACAACGATACTGCCCGACGTTTTAACCTTGCCCAAATTCGCATAGCGCACAAAGAAGTCCAATTTAATACCGCCGTCCAATTCGGTGGTCAAACCACCCTCGACAGAAAACGCCAACTGTTCTGTTGTGCCGCCGTTATGGTATGCATATATATCTGAAATGCCCGTCAGGTCACCCGCACCCGCCGCCGATGGTTTCATCACATCATAGAATGTGCCGTCATACACGACATAGTCGGCGATTGTATTCAGCGAAATACCAACACCGGCCCCGATATACGGACGCAACGCGCCCCCCGCCAGATAGCCAGTATAAGAATCAATATTATAATACACATTCAACATTGTCGTGTTTGCGGTAATTGCGCCACCACTGACCTTGCCCGTGATATAGCCACCGTTACCGTCGGCAGATTCAACCGTATCTGGGTAACTGAGCCCTGAATAGCGCAAGAACGAAAAATCAATACGCACATCATTGTTGATTGCCGCACCAACCGATACCTGTAATGGAATCACGGTATCAGACGCAAAGTTTGCATCCTTGAATGCACCGGGGACGACGTATGATTTTTCCTCGCTGGCGTAATCGGCGGACATACTGCCCGTGATTGATGCAGAATACCCCGCAGAAACACCGATGTATAAACCACTGTCCGCCAAACGATCATAGTCCGCTGGCTGGTAATATTTACGTCCCGCATTTGTTGCCGCCGACCCAACGCGTGGCAAAGCCCCCGTCACACGCGTATTTGCCGGCAAACTGGTACTGGTTGTAACCGATGTTTGATTTGGCAATGCGATAACCTGGCCCTGTGCGGTGGTTGCCTGATATGTTGTTGGGTACGCCGCCTGATATACAGGATACGCGGCCTGTGCGTCAAATGATACGCCCGTAAAAACACCCGTTAACACGGCAAAAACAGCATACTTTTTCATGTAAAATCCATTTCCTTTGCGTACATTATATCACAAAAATCCCCATCATAAAAGTATTTAGTACAAAACAAAAATCCCGCATTACGCGGGATTCAGTCCAATATTTGTTATTTTGTATGTTTAGAACGTAAAGTTCAAACGAACGCCCATTTCGGCCTTGACATCTGTCCCGTTTTGGGATTTACGATGCGAGTCGTCAAATGTATATTCGCCATAGACCGTTACTTGGGTATTATCGGTCAACTGGTTTGAAAATGACGCACCGATAACGTATTCGTCCCAACCGTCTTCCATATCAGCCAACTGTTTTTCCAGTGCAACTTTCAAAGATTGCAAACTGTTTGGAATATCGCTGGTAATTTTATCAATGCCCTTGTCAGAATGACGGTTGAATTTGAACCAGCCGCCCATGCTCCAACGGTTTGAAAATTCATAGAACCCTTGGACACCGGCACTGACATCAGTGTACCCCTTAATCTTGGCAGAAATCTGGGTTGGCGCATCCAAGCTAGCCAACGTCAATCTATTTACCTTGTTAGCACCGACAACACGTATCATATTGTTGTCATCTGCAAATGTGTGCAAGATTTCAACAAATGCTTGTGCGGTAAATTTGTCCCATACGTGACCAAATTTTGTTCCCGCGTGGAATCCCCACATACCGTCGGAATAGTTATCATAATCAAACACGCCGTACACACTGCCTGGGTTACGCAAATCGCCCTTTACATTGTATGTTCCGCGCATTTCACCGACACCACCCAAGTGAATATCGCCGTACAAATCCCACACAAAACCCTTGTACAGGTTCAAGACACGATATGTTGTACCCAAACGGCCGCCGGACAGACCGGTACGACCAATGTCGTTATCGTGGGTGTATTGCAACATAAAGTGTGCCGCCCAACGATCTGTAATACCATAGCCCATTTCTTCTTGGACGCGGACGATTGGAAATTCGAATCCGCCGTCATGATTTTTTTCGCGGTGTGCCCATGAATTATCGGCAACCTTTAACATAATACCGTTAGATAATTTGGAATAGAACATATTCTGTTCTGGCAAATATAACGGATTTTCCATGTTATGAACCGTAGAATACGGCCCAGGAATGTTTGCAGCCATCGCAGGCGCAGTCAGCGCAGCCACTGCTGTCGCCAACGTAATTGTTTTTTTCATCAAATAACTCCTTCGTTGTGATGAAATTCTGCGGCCCCCATTATTGGCAAGACCGGAGGTCATATCCACACCGCCCATTATTGGCAACAGTGCGTTTTTGCGACACGACCATTTATCAGGATATACCCTTTTTGGGAATAAAGTCAAAGAAATCTTTTTCTTGCAAAATTTATTTATGCTGGTATGCGACAACGCACGGCGCAAATTTTTCCCAGTTTTCTGCCGAAATCCACGCGCGCGGTATTGTAATACTGTTGTGCTGGCCCGCCGACATTTTTGGCAACGCGTCGCCATTTTTTGCATTTATGATTTGATTCAGGTGCACCGTTGCACCACCGATTACCCCCGGCAACACGAATGTAATGTCGGTATTGGCGCGCAATTCATTGCGTAATTCCAGTGTAATTTTGTCCGTGTCCGCCGCGGTTACCACACCCGCCGCGTGCCAATCAGATGTTGAACGCGTTGTTTCGTAATCGTGCGCGTCTGCCCCCAAATTTCCGTCAAAAAACGCCGTGGTGTATCCGCGCGTTTCCAACTTGTTCAGCAAATCCATAAATGGCGCAGGGTCAAAATTATCAGGTCCCGCCGCATACGCGTCCAGCGCACAACGATATGCATTCGTCACCATGGCGACATAGTATTCACTGCGATTGCGCCCCTCTATCTTTAATGAATCTGGGCGGGCGGCGATAATTTCCGCCAGACGTGGCATCAAACACAAATCGCGCGAGTTCATAATGTATGCGCCACGCGAATCCTCGTCAATGGGCATTTCAACGCCAGATTGGGTTTCGCGTAAAATAACATCGTATTTCCATCGGCACAGTTGCGCGCACGCCCCGCGGTTTGATGGACGCCCCGTGATAAAGTTTGACAACAGGCAACGCCCCGAATAACTCATACACATTGCGCCATGAACAAATATTTCCAGTCCAACATCGGGGCACGCAGCGCGGATTTCACAAAATTCGTTAAATGGGACTTCGCGCGCCAAAACGCACAATTTTGCGCCCGCTTTTTGCCAGAACTTTACCGACGCCGATGAACAAATATTCGCCTGTGTCGACACATGAATTGGAATATCAGGATGATGTTCGCGCACCCACATCATAACCCCAGGGTCGGCGACAATCAACGCATCGGGGCGCAAGTAATCTATCACTTCGCTGACACGGGGCATATTCGCATATTCGCGTTCGTGCGCAAACAGATTAAAAGCCAAATAAACCCGTTTGCCCGCGGCATGGGCCAGATCTATGCCCTGCTTTACCTCGTCAACTGTAATTTTTGCACGCGCACGCATTGAAAACCCCGGCAGACCAGCATAAATTGCGTCTGCGCCATACAAAATTGCGGTTTTGAATGCGTCCAGCGTGCCCGCCGGTGCAAGTAATTCTGGTAATTTAATCATAATCCGTGCCCTTTGCTGTATATTTTTTACGGTTATTGCATAAAATCAAGCGATTTATGATTTTTACACTTGAAATTATTTTTTTAACCATGTATAGTAAAGCCCGTTGCCAGTTTAGCTCAGCTGGTAGAGCATCTGATTTGTAATCAGAGGGTCGTTGGTTCAAGTCCGACAACTGGCACCAGAATTACCGCGGTCACCCGCGGTTTTTTGTTTGGTTATTGTACTTTTTGCCTTTTGGTATCTGAGGAAAAGTAACAACACCATACTCATTTTTCAAAATAGCGTTCAGACAAGATCTGGCAAACTTCTTATTACCTGTATCTTTCACAAATGTAACAACATTGAACAAGTCGGTCGTTTTTATCAACGATACTTGATTGTTTTTTGCTATATCTTTACATGCTTTTGTAAAATCCAATGTTCTTGCACTCGGTTGTTTCAGACGCATAGGATTACCAAACAAAAGCAGTTTTATCGGCTTAGAAGAGTCAACCTTAGGTTCATTGTAATACTCTCCCTTGTTTGTAAGCAATTGACTTAGTTTATTTTTATCTATATCTTTATTGTCCTTGCCTTCACTTTCCCCAATTAACACACAATCGTCAAGTTCTGCAAGATGATCTATTTCTAAATCTTTTTTGAAAAAATTATACTGCTTGGCGTCCACCCCCAATAATCCCAAAGCCAAATTTACAGCATTTTCCAGAACCTTACCTTTACCAAACAATAAGTTTTTCAACAGATGTTCTTCCTTTATTTTGCCCTCTAATTCATTTTTAGTTTTTTGCAACATCATTATTTTGCCGTCTATATCTTGAATCTGCCTATTTAACTCATTTTCTGATGCGTTCTGTATACTTCATCAGAAACCCATTCTGGGGGTGTTTCCGTGCTATCTGCATCAGAACAATACAAGTCCGATGCCAACTTCACCAAAACCTTCCCGACAACCTTTGCTCGTTCAGAAAATGGACTAGAAAATGGGTCAGAAAAGCCATGCTCCAACGCTGGTTTAGGTATTATTAATAACTTCCCATGTTTCTTACCACATGTTCCCCAAAGCCCGACAGGACGTCCTCCTCTTGTTTCTAAAACTGGCTGTAGAGATTTCGTTTCCAAACAATTCTCAAAAGAAACCGAATATGAGATATATTGCAACAAAGGCACAAGTAAATTTTGAATATTCGACGGTTTTGCGCTAATATTCTTACCCTCGAGCACACAGGATATTAAGTTACCAACTTTCAATACATCATATGCTTTTTTCTTAAAGATATGCCATCCCTGAGAATCATCGCGCGCCTTTTTAGCATATTTAATTTCATTATTTTGGCAGGCTATTGCTATTACGACTTTGCCCGCGTCCAATGCTAATTCTATCTCTCTTTCCCAGTGCTCAAAATATGCAGCGGCAATCTTACTATTTTCTTCCCCGAGCGTCACATCTCCATTTGCAAACGACATTTTATCTTTAAAATCCAACTCATGATTTATTGCATCCAAATCAAAAAACACTACATCGTAGTCATCCAAAGATTTATTCTTCAGAATTGACACTTCTTCCACATCAGGTATCTCAAAACCAACCGAGACGATTTTTACCGCCATTTTTATTTCTCCATGTATTTATACTTTGCTATGTTGTATATAGATAAAAAAACACCCTTTTCAACCTAATAATCTCACGTTTTTTATAAATTAGAATCAATGATCATTTATTTTCTGGTGTTTTTGTGTTTGTTTTAGTATGATTTTCAATTATGGTTGGAAAGCAGAAATCTTTAAAAAACAAAACCATCGACTTCTCGTTGGATGATGGTATTGCATTTTTCAATCGATGTCTTTCAAGAGACAGCGACTTGTCTTTGGACAATATATTAAACAAAACCATAAACGGTGATACTTTCGAAATAATGAAATTTTTACCAAGGAAATTTGTAGATTTGTTGATTGTTGATCCACCGTACAACCTGTCCAAAGATTATAATGGAAATAAATTCAATGAAATGCACACGCAAGCATACATTGATTATACAGAAAAATGGTTAAAATTGGTAACACCCTTGTTGAAAGACGAGGCGTCTGTCTATGTATGCTGCGACTGGAAAACCAGTTTAATTATTGGAAATATTTTACCAAAATATTTGAACATCAGAAATCGCATAACTTGGCAAAGAGAAAAAGGCCGCGGCGCAAAAGAAAACTGGAAAAACTCTATGGAGGACATTTGGTTTGCAACTAATAACGGCAGATGGGTTTTTAATCTAGACGATGTAAAAATTCGTCGCAAGGTTATTGCACCATATAAACAAGACGGTAAGCCCAAAGATTGGATTGATTCTGCCGCCGGAAAATACAGAGATACGTGCCCTTCAAATTTCTGGGATGATATATCTATTCCATATTGGTCTATGCCAGAGAATACCGCACATCCAACCCAAAAACCCGAGAAACTTATTGCAAAACTCATTCTTGCCAGTTCAAATAAAGGCGATGTAGTTTTTGACCCGTTTCTTGGCAGTGGCACAACGTCTGTTGTTGCAAAAAAACTCGGTCGTAAATATGTAGGCATAGAATTAGACAAAACATATTGTGCTTGGGCAGAAAAGCGTCTTGAAACAGCCGAGAGTGAGCCAACCATACAAGGGTATACAGACGGTGTATTTTGGGAACGCAACACGAATGCAGAGCAAAACAAAAAATCAACAACAAAGAGTACATCCAATGAAATCGGTCTTTTCTGATAACGAAGTTATCAAAAAATTTGAATCAGAGGTTTTGAATGAATTAAATGCCAACCTCCGTGATTTGCGCATAAATGCATCCCCGCGTACTGTTGGCGATGCCGCCCAAGATGTGATAGAAACTTACTTTGCTGACAAGTTGCCAACATATATGGGGCAGTCCATAAACGAAAAATTCGCCAGACGCGCGATGGCCGACGTCGCTTTCACTGATGTGCACGGAAATTATGTAATTGTTGATGTAAAAACTCACAATGAAGAAACTGCATTCAACATGCCTAATTTGACATCTGTCGAAAGATTGTCCAGGTTTTATCAAGATGATTCTAATTATTTCTCGTTATTGATAGCGAAATACAATTTAGAAAATGGAGAACCCAAATTTGATAAAGTCATTTTTATTCCAATCGAATATCTGGATTGGAGTTGCCTGACAATAGGTGCACTGGGGTGGGGACAGATTCAGATTGCTAATGCTAAGATTATCAACGTAAATTATAAACAAACCCGTAAAGAGTGGATGTTAAAGTTATGCGACGCCTTGGATTTGTTTTATCCAAACGAAATCGAAAAAATTAATAACAGAATTGCCCATTTTAAGTCAATACGAGCTTTCTGGGAGAATAAATAACCGCCCGCTAACGTTGGTGTTGGGCCACTTTGTGTATCAGGTCTTTATAAATTTCTGTTTCGTGTTTTAATGAATCTGCAACTGTTTTGAAATATTCTGTGCGGTCGGCGTAATCGAACAGGTTCAAAACCGTGTGCTGCAAATCGTACACCTTTTCCGCCAGTTTATACAGCGATACGTTTTCAGGGGATTTGCGCGGAACAATATTTATTTTTTCGTTCGCGCCCAGATATTTTACCGTGTTATCACCGCGCTGGTAAAATATGCCACCAACGCCGTTTCCCGCGTCCAATGAATGCGACAAGACATATGGCACATTGTAATACTTTGCGCGCGTTGTTGTCGCAAAGCATTTGAACACTGGTTGATAAATCAATGTGCGATATGGCGATGCCTGTAACGATGCAACCACGGGGTGTTTTGTTTTGTTGCGTCCAGGGGTAATATCACAGGTTGCTTTGGGCCCCTTGCGGATTTTTGATATCTGCGGGAAACCCAAACTGTTTGATACCAAACCCATTTCTGATGCATTTGTGAACACGTAATCCCCAATACACAGTTGAAACGCACTGGGGCATGTTAAAAATGTTTCTGTATTTGTACCCGCAAATCCGATTCTGGCCTCTGGCTGGTGCAGGCGTTCAACAATCAACATACGATCTTTTGTGCCAATTCGGTCAGCAATATGAAACTGGGGTTCAATGTCGCGCTTTTCGTCCACCAACATCAGTTGTCCCAACCACATTCCAACGCGAATCTTGTCAAACCAATCCAGTAACGTGTTGATTTCGGTGGCAGTGATGGCATTGCCCGCCAGTACTTTGTCTAATATGATTTTGGTGGCGGCCTCTAAATCCCCAAATTTGGTATTGCACGCGGTACATGCCGGAAATGTCAGTTTACCAAAAGTAATCTGCTTTTCAGTCAACGCGCCAAAATTACAAACGTGATCATAACTGCCCACCAGTTTGCTGAGCCACTGGGGAATAACGTGTTCTTTGTTTTTGTTTTCTGGTTTTTTACCACAAAAAATACACTGCTGTGCCAATTTATTGTCCTCTTTGTTAGACATATTATATATTGACAAATAAATTTTTCCACAACAAAATGCCCTCCCCGCATGGGAGGGGCGTACCAGACACCAAGTACATAATTATTATCGGTCGTGACGCGGGCGGTAATTACGGTGTGATACGGCGCGGTCATCATCGTCATATTCGTCATCATCATATTCCGTATCGTCCAAGTCGGACGCGTTGGCATAATAATTTGGGTTGTTTATTTCGTCCAACCAACGGCGAATATTTCCATGCCGGCGCGCATAGCGTTTGACCCCCATCATCAACGCCGCCGCAATCATTTTTTCCATGTCTGATTGACTGATGTGGTCTGCAACATGGTCGCGAATATTTTCGGTGATTGCGCGCACCGCGCCACGTGCACGACGCAACACAGAATGTCGGCGGCGGCGCACCACAATAATTTCACGAATCCACATTGCAATTAAAAATGCAATCATTGGCACAGCCGCACAAACAATAAAATATTTATACACCGCGTCTGAACAAAACGGCAGACCAAACAATGTCGCGCACGTATTAGGCAAATGCAGCAATATCACCGCGATAATTTCATACAAGAAAAATACAGTTGTGCAAATTTTTAATCTGAAAAACATTCTGCGCCCCCCATTGGTTTATGTACCACTATTTTTGCATATGTGGCGCATCATGTCATCGGGAACGATTTCATAAAAAAACACCGCACGAACGTGCGGTGAATAATTTCTGATATGCGCCCTATTCTGCATCAATATCAGGGTTGGCGGCATCGCGTGCCTCTGCGGCACGGGCGGCAGTTTCAATCTGTAATAATTGATTTTCCAGTGCGGTGCGTTCCGACGATTTGTACCCTGTTTCAGGGGCCGCACCATCTGCTGATTTTGTGGTGTCATTTGCTTTCTTGGCAGAATCTAACACCGCCGGATTTATCAAATTATTATAGATTTCAATCGATTCCCGCGAACCCGCCATATCGCGCGCCAGCAACTTGTTTTCAGTTCCTGGGACGAACCATTCGTCCAACTTTACCGCCGTCAACTGCATAACCGGACGCGTGCGCGCATCGGCAATCCACTGGGGCATTTGCGGTGCATCAGAATAATACCACAGCATAATCCAATACACGACGCCCATAACGAATATACCGCGCACAATACCAAATATTACGCCCAATGTATGGTCGGTAACCTTTATCATACTGGCCTGAATTTTGTCGCGCAATTTCTGGTTAAAGAAACCAACCAACAACAAAATCGCAAAGAACACAATAAAGTATGACGCGACCAATGTTCCAACCGTTGAATCCGTCAGGTTAAACCAACGTTGCAACAGTGAATCCAACAATGGGGATGCAAATCGCGCAGACACCGCCGCCGCAACCCATGACAGGGTTGCGATTGTTTCGAAAACCCCACCACGAATTGTTGCCCAAACAGTGGATGCCAATAAAACACCTACATAGACGTAATCCAGTACTGTTAAATCAAACATTTGATGTCCCCAGCGGTTCTGTTACTTGCGGCGTGATTATTTTTTCTTGCGAATCAGAACAAATCCCAATGCCGCAACCAGTACAATCAACAAACCATAAAAGTATGCTGTTGTGCCGTGCTTTACATCATTTTTTTTTTGCGCGGTTTCATCAGATGCCGCAGTCGCACTGTATTCAGAAATCGCATTTGCACGATCAGCATGTGCGGCCTTGAACCCTTCGGCGTCTTGTTCATATGCCTTGCGGTTTTCAGCGGCGGTTGCCTTGTCAGCATCGCTCATATCTGCTTCGACAGCGTTACGCAAATCCTGTTGCATGAAATCTGCATATCCTTGGAAGCATTTGTCGCCGATAACGATTACAGGCACGCCACCAGAATCATATTCACATTTTGCCAATGCATCTTGGAATTTTTCAACATTTTCAGGAACCATAACGTTGATTTCACTGACCGACAGTGTTGGATATTCATAGACCAACTGGCCCTCGATAAAATCACGGGCGTGATGACAGTGTGGACATGTTGGCGAATGATAAATAGCAATATCCGCAGCAGACGCCGCACCAAACACAGCCATACCCAATACAGCCGACAAAATAGATAATTTTTTCATTTTTTCTCCTTTTCCTGCCGTGATTATAGAAAGACCGCGCAGGTGGCGCAAGACATTTTTTCAAAATATCTGAATTACAACTGGCTGTGATTCATTAGACGCACATCGTCAAATTCTGCGTATCGGCCGAACATCGCGCGGGCAAAGGGGCACAAGGGTATAATCTTGCGATGTTGTTGTCGCGCCAGATTGCATACCTGACGTACCAGATTTCGACCAACCTGTGCATTGCGATATTCGGGCACAACCGCGGTATGGTCGATAACAAATTTATCAATGCCAACGCGAAAGAATGTAATTTCACCGATATGCCGTCCTGACACGTCGGCACTGAACCCCAGACCATTTGAATACAGCGTATATGTAATTTTATCTGGCATGTAAAAATCCCCCATCTGTATGCAAATTATACCAATGGGGGTAATGATATTAAATATGATTGAATCCATAAAAAAACGGGGGCAATGCCCCCGAATTGTTTCCACGGATTACTTTCCAATAGAATCGTAATTTTTACGGATAATCTTGGCGCACTTGCGCAATGCCGCAGATTCCGATGCTGACATTTTCGGCATAATTGGGGCGGACGCGCCATCGGCCCCGACCACGCGCGGCAAAGACATTGCAACCATATTTGCGCCCACACCGTTTACACAACTGACGGTCAAGATACGATGTTCGTTGTTGATAATACAGCGCAACAAATCCGCCGCCGCCGCACCAATGCCGTCCCATGTTGCGCCGCGGCCCTGAATGATTTCATATGCAGCATTACGCACGCGATGTTCAATCGTTGCACGCGTTGTTGCCGGCAATGGCGTTTTCATCTGGCGACAGAAATCGTCCAGCGCAACCGCACCAATGGTGGCAGATGTCCAATTTACCACACTGGAATCGCCATGTTCGCCCAGAACGTACGCATTGATGGACTGGGTCGATACCGACAGTTGCCGCGACAAAATCGTGCGCAGGCGCGCCGAATCCAGCATAGTTCCCGTGCCAATCACGCGGGACGCCGGCAAGCGTGACAATTTCTGGGCCAACATAACCATCACGTCCAACGGGTTTGTCACAACGATAATGCGAACGTGCTTTGGGTCAACATTTGCCATAACGCGCGGTACAATGTCAGAAATTACCGCAACGTTTTTGTTCAATAAATCTGTGCGCGTTTCCCCAGGTTTCTGGTTTGCGCCCGCAGAAATAATCACTATGTCAGACCCACGAATGCCGCGATAGTTGCTGACCGCGGAAATTTTAACGTCAAAACCAAAACTGGCGGCGTGTCCCAAATCTTCGGCGGCGGCGCGTGCGCGAATTGCGTCACGGTCAAACAAAACTATTTCATGTACGAACCCAGTATTTTTAACCGCGGTGGCAACCGCTGAGCCAACCGTACCAATACCAATAATTGCAATTTTCATGTGATTCCTCTCTCTGTTTTTTTGTCGATCTGATTATATCAAATTTTTACCCCACCGTCCAGAATATGCGGTCAGAAAAAAATCCGCCGGTGGCGGACTTTTTTAACTATGGGCGACCAAGTGTAATATCACACTGACTATAAACAATACCGTGATTACGCCCAGAATGACTTTCTGGCGGTGATGCGATGCGCCGGAATCATCGTGGCAATGGTCGCAATCACAATGACAATCGCGCACCACCAGCACCCACGACAGCCCCAGCATCAATGCCGAAAATACAAACAGCCATGGCTCTATCCACGCGGGCAATATTGACGTATGCGCAAATTCTGGCGCAAACAGCGACACCACCGATAATACAATCGGCAACACACAACAAAACAAGTGCGGTGCCAGCGATGCGATAATTCCAATCTTGACGGCTTTGTTTTTCATTTATTGTTTTCCCTTTTTGGGAATCAGTTTATAACTTTTTTACGCGTTTGCAATATATTACCCAGAAAATTACTGACGTGGCGTTCCCATCAGGACTCGAACCTGAATCTAATTCTTAGGAGGAATTTGTTCTATCCTGTTGAACTATGGGAACACGGGATTTATTTTATTCCTTGGATTTTAATATTGCAAGTTGTAATCGCCGATTGTATAATGTCCCAGAAATGAACCAAGGGAAGGGTATTAAAAATGGCAACAGTAACACGAAGTGATTTTGCAGCACGCCTGCGCGAGAAGTTTGGTTTGACCACCGCAGATGCGTACAAAATGGTGGACATCGTCTTTGACGAAATCCGTGATTCATTGGTCAATGGCGAAGAAGTAAAGTTCGCAGGGTTCGGCAGTTTCAAGATTCTGACCAAGGCCCAGCGTATGGGTCGCAACCCAAAGACGGGCGAAGCCGCGGTTATTTCCGCACGTCGCGTGGCATCGTTCCGCCCCAGCAATGAATTTAGACAACGCGTTGCAAAACACGAATAAAAAACGCCCCGTTGGGGCGTTTTTTCAGAGCATAGATAATAGATTTTGTGCGCCATCGGCGCGGCTTTATTTACTGGATTGCCACGCTGCGCTCGCAATGACAAGGATGCTAGAATATCTGGAATAACAAGTTGCTGGGACTCATCTATTATCTATTATCTATTATCTATTATCTATTATCTATTATCTATTATCTATGCTCTAATAACAAACGGGGCGATGCCCCGTTTGTTATTTTGATAATTGCTTTATTGCATTTTGCGTGTCGACAACAACCGTGTCCAGCGCAAATGACGTTGGCATACCCGATGTATCCATATCGTTGACACGATATTTAACCTCTGCCACACCATTGGCCAAATTCTTGGTTGAAATAATCAAGCGAACTGGTGCCGCAATCAGGTCTGCGTCTGCGAACTTTTCACCAGCGCGCGCATCACGTGTATCCAACAGGGTTTCGATGCCCGCTGCACGCAAATCATTATAGATTTTTTCGGCGGTCGCGTTTGTTTTCCCATCTTTGTCCGTCAAGGCAATAACCTGAACCGCGAATGGTGCGGTCGCCATATTCCAACGCGGGCCGTATTCATCCGCACTCTCTTCCAAAATGGCCGCCATGGTGCGTCCAACGCCGATGCCATAGCACCCCATAATCGGATTTTGTTCTGTGCCGTCGTCGGCGGTATATGTCAGGTGCATTGATGCAGAATATTTTGTTCCCAACTGGAAAATATTACCAATTTCAATACCGCGAACCTTGTGCATAGGCGCGCCACACTTTGGGCAAATCTCTTTGCCTTCTTCTATCTTTTCCTTGTTTGCACGGAAACCACAATCGCACAGATAAATGGTATCTTCGCCCATTTCGTTTATCAGTTGAAATTCGTGTGCAATACTGCCACCCATGTCACCAGTTGATGACAACACGTCCACAACATTACGCAGGCCACAACGTGCAAACACGCGCTTGTACGCATCTAAAACGCGATAGTAATATTTTTCCAAATCCGCTTGCGATGTGTGGAAAGAATACGCGTCTTTCATAATAAATTCACGTGTACGAATCAGGCCCGCGCGCACGCGCAATTCATCACGGAATTTTGTCTGAATCTGGTACACCATAAATGGCAACTGGCGATATGTGGTCAGCACAGATTTAACAAAGTCCGTTACAACCTCTTCGTGTGTGGGATTCAAAACATATTCTGCGCCACCACGCCCCTTGAATTTTGCCAAAACGTCAACCGTATCATACCGGCCAGATTCACGCCACAGTTCCGCGCCACTGACCACTGGCATCAAGATTTCTTGGCCGTCAACGGCATCCATTTCGTCGCGAATGATGTTTTCAATATTACGCACAACGCGCCACCCCAGTGGGGTCAATGTATAGCCCCCTTGGAACGTCTGGTAAATATATCCCGCTTTGACCGCCATTTTATGGCCCGCGGTTGTTGCGCCGGCGACATCGCCGTACAAGCGTTTTACACACAAATTTTCAATTTTCATTTTTCTGTCTTCTTGTCTTTTAATTCAATATACTTGGTCGCAACTGTTTCTTGCAGTTGTTCTGCGATTTGTTTGCGATTTAATCCCGCGGTTGCCAATGTCGGCATCACGGTGATTTCCACACGAAAACCGCCAATAATCATGATATGAAACACCTGCATAAATGCGCTGCGTTCGCGCGTGGCACGCGGGCCCATATCAATCTTTTTATTATCAAAATACGCATAGTGGTTTGCCAAATCGTCATCTGAAATCGGCGTACCATCACGAAAGCGATAATTTACCACCATAGGTTGCACCGCAACGTCAGAATTTTCAACAAAATTAAACAACGTGCTTTTGAATGGCTTTACATATGCGCCGTTTGTGGTTGTCCCCTCTGGAAACAAGAACATCGGGTAATCGACATGCTTTACGCGTTCTTGGACGGTGCGCAGGGCCTCTAGGGCATGTGATGGACGACGGTCAACAAATACAACACCGAATTTTTCAGACATCCACCCCACCAATGGCCACCGGCGCACATCCGCCTTGGCGACAAAACTGCCCCCGAATGCAACAGGAAACGTTGCGATTTCAAACAGCGACAAATGATTACATACCACCAACAATGGGCGATGCGTTGACAATGTGCCATGGGTGCGTACGCGAATGCCCGCCAGCAACAGCAATATTTTCATAAATACACGCATGTACCAAACCGATACGCGACCACGTGGCAATAAAAATACAATCGGCACCTGAATCACGACACCAATCCAGAACGCGATAAATTTCAACGTTCCCAGTGCAATTTGGAAAATATTCGGGTGCGCGATGCGCTGTGATTTACTGCGCGACATTTTCGTCGTCCTTGGTATTATCTTTGTCATTATCTTCGATAAATTCGACGTCCGCCGCATCTTCGCGCAACAAGAATTCCACGAATGCACCGATAACTTTCAATGGCGCGGTAACCGGCAACAACATAATTTTGCCCAGCGTTTTCATTTTGCCATCTTTGACGGCGAATCCGTCCAACGCATCTTCGCGACCCAAGAAATGTTTCTGGTACGTGCGGTCTATATCCTTGGTCTGCAACATGACAAACACATCATAAGAATTGAATGTTTTATCGATAAACACCCCCTTGCCAAATGTAGCACCTAAACGCAGATAGCCCTTTATCAATGGCGTCATTTCGGCACGGGCATCGGCATCATCAACAAACGCGCGTGGCAAAATACGCATCTGGGTCATTGCAGGGTCAATACTGGCGTCCAATTTTTCGGTCAGAACCGTTGCACGCAAATTTGATGGCGACAGGTGGTTATAGTACAAATATGATATCGCCTGTGCGGATTTTACCGGTTTATTACCAACCCACGACGCGACACCGAACAAGACCAAAACCTTGCGTCGGAAAACGTATTCGGACAGCCCCGCCCACAACATACGCATAACCAGCGCATTTTCACGATATTCGCGTGCAACGCATGCACGAGACATTTCAGCAATGTTACCGTTGACCTTTTTAATCTTGGAAATATTATATTCGCTTTCCGTATAAAAACCGCCCATTTTTTCAGCGGCCGCACGGTCAATAATGCGATATGTACCGACAACGCGCCCATTATGAAATACCGCCATATAATCTGCAAAACGGTCAAAAGAATCATATTCTTCGCGCAAGGCCTGCTGCTCTTCGGTGGCGGATGCGCCCTCTTCTTCTACGAATGCGGCATAGCGTAATTGGCGAACCTGTTTGCGTTCTTCTTTGTTACGAGTCAAACGAACTTCGTAATCGCGGACCTTGATAGTCATAATCATCCTTTTATATCAATCTATAACAGGAAGATTATCAAAGAACGTATATATTAGCAATTATTTTTATTTTTAACGAATTTACTGGTGCAGTGCATCTGCCAATTCTGCAATCGCGATTGCATACCAATTTGAATTATTCCATTTCTTGATACGATAGAAATTCGGGTATGTCAAATATGCGGTTATTGCCGGCATTGGCGCAACGTCCATATCAACGGCATTCGGATCGGTTGGCGCAATTGCCGCATTCATGCGCGCATCATTGATTGCAACAGTATCTGCAACCATACCCGCCATCATATCAGTCACCGGCAATGCGCGCCCATCGGGCAATGTTGCACCCAATGCCGCCCAATCAGATAACTGCTTTTTCGTTTTGCCGTCCAACAATGACACATCAAAATCCGCCGGCAATGTAACGCGTCGCACGATACGTTCGTTTTCGTTCCAGCCCAATTTGTTCAAATAATTGCCCGCAGACATCATTGCGTCGCCGATGCTGCCGCTGATATCAATTTTACCATCACCGTTACCATCGACGCCATATGCCGCCAATGTCGTTGGTATAAACTGGAAATGCCCCATTGCACCAGCCCAACTGCCACCATAATCGCTGACATTATCGCCGTTTTTATCGGCAATTTTCATCAGTGCGATTAACTGGTTTGTAAAAAATGTTTGACGACGCCCCTCGTATATCAATGTGACGAATGCATCGCGCAGGGGGTGGTCCGCCATACGCGCACCATAGTTTGATTCCATACCCCAGAATGCCAAAATCACATGTGGCTGAATACCATAACGGGTATGCACGCGATTTAACAACGTCGGGTATTTTTGCGCCATTTTATGCCCTGATGCAATACGCGTTGGGTTGACGGTGCGTTTCAAGTATCCGTCCAATGTCAATTTGAATTCTGACTGATTCTGGTCACGCTTTACAATATTTGGAATAAACGCTGGATTTTTCAGGGCGGCATCTATGGTCTTTTTTGAAATTTTTTCTGCTGATGCACGCGCGCGAATTGTATCCAACACATTTTCCCATCGCGCCATATCAAACGCGCCACGTTCGGCAATAGGCGGCACATCAGGTGCAGCCACCGTTTCAACAATAACAACAGGGGCAGCAGATACGGCCGGCACAGGTGTCGCAGACACAACTGGCGATTGTGCAGCCACGGGCGCAACAACGTTTGCCGCTGGCGCAACATCGGCGTGCGCCACAGCGACAGTGCACAACAATGCCGCACACGTAATGTATGCAAAACAAGTGTCCTTTTTCATCAGACAAACACCCCTCAGAATGCGTATTTAATCCCCAGATGCAACCCAAATGATTGCCATGTCGCGTGCTTTAACTGGTCACTGATTTTTTCAGTATGCGCCGGAATTGTTTCAAGAATCGGGTTACCGTTTTCGTCCAAAACGTATTGGCCATCTTTAATCACGAATTGGGAATAAGATGCAACATACAATTCGCCACCAATTTTACCAACGTGGAAGCAATTTGTATCAACCTTTAACGCCAACTGAACACGGTCGGACAATTTCATATTGTATTCCATTTCGGCGGTGTATGAATATGCACCGTTTGACCCCTCGTCCAAGAAACTGGGGTTCTGTTGCCAGTCATCACGATTTGGCCAAATCCCCTCGGACGAATATTTTGGCATACCCAACTGGACATAGAAACGCAACTTGTCCGTCAGGGTCATTTGCTTTTCCGCCTCTAGCCCGACATAAAATCCAGACCATGTTGTATTGTATATATGCGTTGTGCCCGATACCACAATTGGACCATCGCCACCGATAATCACACATTCGCCCGATGCAACACCCCACGGGGTTGGGCCCCACGCCGCATCATAGTCAATTGTTGTAAATGATGTGCCTAAATCAATATTGCTGGCTGCGGCATTGACAACCTTCAAATCTTCGGGGGACATACATACCTGATACCAATCATCGGGTGCATCAAAATTTTGTGGGCGCGCATAATAATTCCCCTTGGCATCGCCATATACATAGTCACCCTTGTCCGTCATCAGGGGCAAATACACCCCAGGGTTTGGGTAATAATGATTGGACATTTCCAAATTATGCTTGAAAATTTCATAGCCAAACGACGGCGACAATTTCCACCCGCCAATGTCCCAAATATGATGCGCCCCAATACCAAATCTAAAATGATTTGAGCGCCCCGATTGATCACCAACAGAAACTGTAAATATTCCCTCGGTCGGTTTAGATGCATCATATGGTTTCAGGTCATAATCCATGGACAGACCGCCATGCGACATTGAGCCATACGAATATTCTGCAAACGCAAACATGTCAAAGTTGCGCAAACTGAAATTATGCTGGGCCGCGACACCGATTTCATTGAATACCATGTCGTCCCATTCCAATACGGAATTGACGCCCGTTTCAAATTCAAAGTCCGCAAAACGACGCGTATATTTCGCCGTCAGCGTTGTTGCCGGCTCGT